>JBDNGG010000277.1:0-2352 GCA_041689405.1 Terrimicrobiaceae bacterium
AAATTTCCAAATATTTTATCCGCCGGACCTTATCGAAAGAGCCTTTTGGTTGCATATGCCAGTGGCCATGTCGAAAGGATTCCGTGGTACGCTCCGCCGACATGTTTCAGCGCGTGATCAATACTCGTTAAATTTGCGATGATAATGAAATACCCCAATGATTGAGTCTGATGTTTTCAAGGAACTGCGAGTAATTCCGGGAAAGAGTAACCCGCCGATTCGCCGGAGCAGATATCCTTTCCTTTACGAATCATTTCGTGTGGCCGGGCTGAAGAAGCTTCGGAAGCGCTATCAACTTGACTCATTGACTTCTGCTGGCGCCACGGATTGGGATGTCATGCGGTCTGTGCGTGATTGGTTGAGGGGACGATGGGATCATGGATATCATAATACGACGAATGGAACCTCCTCCTCGGGTTTGGACTATCTGTTGCGCAGCGAGCGCGGCGAGAGTTTTACCTGTGCCGTCTTCGCCATCACTTTGGTGGAAGCATTGGTTTCATTGGGAATTCCGGCGCGGAATCTGACGATCGGAAGAGGGCCTTCGGATTTTGTCGGGCCGTATGACGAAGTGGGGCATTGCATTACTGAGGCATGGTCGAATCATTTTCGAAAATGGATCGTGCTTGATGCTGATGCCGGAGCCCATTATGAAGAGAGTGGAATACCACTCAGTGCATTGGAAATCCGGCAGGCCTGGCTGGAAGGTCGATGGAAGAAGTTGGATTTTGTGCGTGCTCCGAGATTGCCACAGATTCGGTATGAAACCTTCAACGGCTCCAAGAGTCACTTAGCCAAAGGGTTTCGAGATTTCTATCGGTACAATGTCATCAATTTCTACCAGCATTTGATATATCAAATGTCAAATCGACATTTCACTGGTGCTCGTATTACGCGATACATCACGTGGTTTGATGATTGTATCCCTCCGCGTATTGTTCGGCACAATACAATAGTGCGGGCGAGCGACTATACCATTACCGATACACGGGATGATGTGGAGTATTCTTTGAATCACGTGCATCTTCGTGTGCTGTGCGTGGATAATGCGGAACGCAAGCCATCACGAGAACTCCAAGTGCATGCTGAATCCGAAACGCCCTGGTTCTCTCATTATGAAATTAAGATTGACCGTGGACATGGCGGAAAGCTACCCATCCATTCACATGGAATAGTCACGAAGGCAAAAATATATTTGCGGTCCGTCCGGTCAATGCGTTCGGACGCATTGGGATTGAAAGCTCAATCACAGTGAGACTTCGCCTTAAATAGAAACATCGACGTCACATAGAATATGCGTCCAGCCCAGAGAGGTATCCGAAAATCTGTCTGTAGGTTTGGTTGTTTTTTCCTCGGATAGCTGAGGAAAAAAGCTCGTTCCGAATTAGAAAGGAAGCCGACCGGTAGCCGCTTTCCATTGGACAGAGGGTTTTTTCGATATATTTGTAAGTTGCCGCGTGGCTCGTCGTTGTCTTCCTTTCTGAAACTTCCCTTTGAAATACCAGATCCCTATCCATCTCGTCGCCGCGAAACGGTCATCCATCGGTCGTTTCGGCGGGCGATTAAAGTCTCTCAGTGCCGTGGAAATTGCCCGCCAGGTGACCAAGCAGGCTCTCGATTCCAGCATGATCGAGGCCACGCAGCTAACAGTGGGCGGGCAGGTGGTTCAGGCGGGATACGGAATGAATCCCGCCCGGCAAGTCGCTCTCGCCGCCGGGGTATTTCCTCACGACAGGCAATCGTGGCGGATGCCGAAGTTGACCCAGATTGCGTAGTTTGCCGACATGGCTTGCTTGAGTTACGTTAAACCAGGAGACAATCCGATAAATTCCATACTGTTTGACACCGGACAGATTTCCGTCTGGATTGGTTGACTTGATCATAAGACTCCCTTGCATAAAATCGCGCCTCGCAGTTAGCCGGGGATGAATCTTCGGACGTATCCTTTTGCATGAAGACTGAAGTTTTAGATGCCTCGGTGGTGTTCATCGAGCAGGCTTTTCTCAAGCCGCTCAAGCTCAGCTCGGGGATCATTACTCAGGCAACGGAGGCCCGGGTGGAGGTCACGGTGCGGGTGGGGGGCCACAAAGCTACTGGACGCGGTTCGATTTACCTGAGCGATCTTTGGGCTTGGCCCGGGACGACTCCGGACCGGGCGACCAAGGATGAGGCCTTGCGGGATGTGTGCTCCTTGATTGCGATATCAATTTCCGACCTCTGCGGATCGGAAGCGGCACATCCTCTCGAATTGGGACTGCGGCTTCATCAGGCGGTGAGCGATCCGGCGTGGCATCCGGAAATGCCTGTGCTGGCGCGGGCCGTTTGCGCCAGCCCATTTGACGCAGCCATCCA
>JBDNGG010000278.1:0-3203 GCA_041689405.1 Terrimicrobiaceae bacterium
CGACTCGGCCATGCAACAGCCATGGCGTGGATCATCGGAAGCATGCTAATCGGTGTGACGGTGTTGCAACTGCAACGTCTGAGCAACATGGAATTCAAGACCGCCAAGTAAGCTTATGCTCTTTGCCCCAACCACCGAACGCAGTCCAAAGATCCGAGCCCTTTACGCGACCATCTATGGTTTCTTAGTCCTCGGAGCAGTCACCATGCTCGCGCCGTTCTTGATCATGGTGACAGGTTCCATTGAACCGAGATCCGACTCTACGGAACTTTTCATTCCCCGGTATCTTTTGGACCGGGACCAGCTCTGGCAGCGTTATCTATCGACCAAGTACCATGGGGTCGACGATCTGTTCCGCATGGCTTGGAATGATCCCGATACCACTTTGGAGGAGGCTGCACCCACGCTGCACGATGCTCAGGATTTCGCTGGAATTACGCTTTGGGAGGAATTTCTGGCGGAGGTCCAACCGCCCGATCCGCTCTTTGCGGTAGGGTTTTTACGACCGAATGCACGGATGCCGTCCACAAATGTCTTCGCCTTCCGTGACTGGCTTAAAGAGCAATACGGATCCTTGGAGGGTATCAATAATGCCCTGGTCACCGAGTTTACACGGCTGGGAAGGATCCAACCGCCACTTTTCCGGATGGATGGAGCGCCGACACCCCAGACACCATTGGTGGTGGCATTTGTGGAATTTGCTAAAACCTTGCCACCCTCCCAACGCTTCGGATGGGACGTGGGTGGCTTTTATCGAGCTAATATCCTGCCGCGGCTGATAGGCTTGGATATCGCGGCGTATAATTCGCAGTTTGGAACGTCCTATACGTCTTATGCTGAAGTGCCATTTCCCATGACTGCTCCGGAAGTGGCGCAAGAGCCATGGTTCTTTTTTGTCAGCCAACTCCTTCGCCCCGACTTTGTGCAAATAACGCCTGCCGGGGACGCAAATATGGCTAGATCGGGCTTGGGGCGTGAGGAGTTCATCCGCACCACGGCGCAACCAGCCGATCTTCGGGTGGTGAGCATTGATACGCTGTTTGCTGACTGGGCAGCGGCACGCGGCGTAGCGGGAGCGCGCATTCCCCAAGCCTCGCTGGATCGAGCAGCATTCAACGAAGAAAGTGGTTTCTGGCGCAATCAGTTCCTCACGCTCAATTACCGCTTAGTAATCGATGAAATTCTGGTCCACGGACGAGCAATAACCAACACGATTATCCTCGTCGTCTTGTCCGTTGGAGGAGCATTAATCGTAAACCCGCTGGCAGCCTACGCACTTTCGCGCTATAAAATGCGCTCGTCGTTCCACATTCTGTTGTTTTTTCTCGCGACCATAGCGTTTCCCGCAGAGGTGACCATGATCCCGGTGTTTCTTCAGTTAAAGGAATTTAATCTGCTTAATACGTTTGGTGCGCTCGTGCTGCCAGGTCTTGCCAACGGTTTTTCCATCTTCCTGCTCAAGGGATTTTTTGACAGCCTCCCAAGAGAACTTTACGAGGCGGCGGAACTGGACGGGGCAAGCGAACTCGTCACGTTTTGGAATATCACGATGAATCTATCCAAGCCTATTCTGGCCGTGATTGCTTTGAGCACGTTCGTCGGTGCCTACGGGACATTTTTCTATGCGCTGATTCTCGCGCCAGATCCAGCGATGTGGACAGTGATGGTTTACGTCTATCAGCTCCGACAGACGGTCGATCCCCCTGTCGTTTACGCTTCGCTCATCGTGACAGCGATCCCGACACTTCTCGTCTTCGTCACCTGCCAGAACATCATCCTACGCGGCATCGTGGTGCCTTCAGATAAATAGCTCAACCTGCGATTCAATTACACTCCAACCCAATGACAAAAACTGCCAAATCCCTAGCCAAAATAATCATTCACGACACGAAAAAGGAATCCGGTGCCGCTGCCGCCGCCAAGGGTGCAAAGCTCATCCGGGATGCAATCCGAGCACGCGGTTACGCAAACATCATTGTTGCAACGGGCGCATCACAATTTGAGATGATCGAAGCTCTTATCACGCAGAAGAATATCGACTGGACAAGAGTCACTGCATTTCATTTGGATGAATATGTTGGTGTTCCGATATCGCATCCAGCGTCGTTTCGGAAATACCTCTGGGAACGATTTGTATCTCGCCTGCCGCTGCCATTAGCCGCTTTTCACTACATTAGCGGAGAAGATGACGCCGCGTCAGAATGCCGCCGCGTCGGTTCAATCATAAAAAAACATCCGATTGATGTTTGTTTCGCCGGAATCGGTGAAAATGGTCACCTCGCTTTTAACGATCCACCAGCAGATTTTAAGACGACTGCCCCCTATCTGGTAGTGAGTCTAGATGAAGCTTGCCGGAAGCAACAAATGGGCGAGGGATGGTTCAAGACTCTCAAGCAGGTGCCTGCTCAGGCCATTTCAATGTCGATTCAACAGATTATGAAATCGAGTGCGATCATCTGCACTGTTCCCGACAAACGCAAAGCACAGGCGGTAAAAGATTGTCTTACCGGAGCTCTTACGCCCATGCATCCCTCCTCGATCCTGCAAGAACACACCGCCACTTGGTGCTATCTCGACAAAGAAGCCGCATCGCTCCTGTAATATATTTTCACACCCAATAGTCACCACTCGCGAGCTCTGCAGTGGTGACTCCAACTGGTCCCTTATACTCAGCCCCCAGACCGTCGTCCATTAGACGTTCGGCTACCAACAGCCTTCGAGGGCAGCAACTCAGGTTCTATAAAATCCCGTAACGCTGGAACACCTCGCCCATGGGCACTCCCGCAGCGAGCTCTTTACGAACTACATTTTCTCCAGAGACCTTTTCCGCAGCCAGAGTCAACGCTTCCGTTAGCACTGCCGCTGGAATAGCCACGAGACCATCCTCATCTCCGATCAAATAGTCACCATGGCGGACCTCCACGTCGCCGAAACGCACCGGGCATTCCAACTCGACAATATCCATGCGTCCTTTGCTGTCCGCCGGGTGATACCCCAAGCCAAAGACTGGAAAATCCAGTTCCTTGATTTTCCAAACATCACGCGTGCATGCGTCCATGAGCACCCCCCGGACGCCTTTGTAGAGACATGCCGTGGTGAGCAATTCCCCCCAAAACCCGCACGTTGTATCTCCGCCGCATTCCGCTACAAGAATATCACCAGCCGTCATACGGTCCACAGCTTCGATCTCCAACTTATACGGC
>JBDNGG010000279.1:0-2722 GCA_041689405.1 Terrimicrobiaceae bacterium
TACCTCCCCCTGAACCCCCTCCTTCCCAGGCCTAAGGGTGCCAAGGGTGCGGAAGGGATGAAAAAGCAAATTCCTAGCAATAACGGAGGGTGCTGGAAATCGCGCGTCTACGCTCTTGGTGACGGCGAACCGTCAGATCGCAGCCTTTGCGTTGACCCGGTTGCGGAGTCGCGCTTGCCTCGCTGCCTCCACGAGATCACTGTGGCGGAGGTAATCCGGAGCGTGGAGAAGTGTCTAGGGAACTCCAAAGCACGGTAGGAACAATTGAGTGACGCTGCAAACAGTGATGGCAATCCCGGGGGATCGACTGCGAAAGCACGGAACTCGCTTCGCGTTAAAAGCTTGGAGAACGTACCCCTTGGCGCATTGGATCTATCATTGGAAATGACTAAAAAGACTCCGTGAAGACATCTGATTCGCAACGTGAAATGGCATCAACCACGACCGAAACACCATTTTCTTTCATGTCAGCATTTTTTCTGTAAGCTTTTTTTCTTGCTTGACTCAAGCCGTTCAAGTAAAACCTTCCTTGGCACGGATAGGCGGCAGTTGTCATAATCCGGGCGGGAATATCATTAAACCAACATTTCCATGTCCTCTTCGTCCAGCAGTTTAAGCCCGTCGTCCAGCAGTTCAACCTCATCGTCCAGTAGCTCTATTCCGTCGTCGAGCAGTTTGAGTTCGTCCACGTCTTCCGGCTCTTCTAGCGCTTCCGTATCGGAGTTCGACAAGGAGACGATCGACCTTTGGAACCCGCTCGCGTCAGACACCCAGGACTACTCTGTCAACATCATAAACGGCGACGGGATTGAGAAAATCACGATGGAATACAGTGCCAATTTTGAGATGGTAAACTGGTCGACGACCAGTGTGACGCTAAAGGTGAAGCAGTCGTTGGGGAAAGAAGGGGCACCGTCGGGCACAGGTTCGTTCAAGTTCAAGGTCGATGGCGAGGATCTCGACCGGACGCTCGGAGTCACGGTAGATCAAACTTTCAAGAACGCTCTACAGCACACGGACACGCTTGGGAGCTGGGATGAAGTGAAGGCTCAGATGGTCCTAGACCTCACCGAATCCTGTCTAGGTGAGGGCCTCAATACAACGCAACAATTGATCCTAAAATTGGAAGCGCAGGACGCTTGGCAAGGTTACGGGATGAAAGGTGCGCTCAAGGGCCTCTTTCAAGGAAAATACGACACAATCACGGAAGACTACTCGGTAAAATACGGCATTACCGGAACCGCCTCTCTCCACGAAACGACTGACTTAGGCAAGTTGTTCGCGATTGATGGAAGCGCCGGGGTCGTATTCACGCCAACATCCACCAACACAGGACAATGGAACACCTCACTAACTGGCGGATTTCGAAATCAGAATACTGGTAATGGAGTGATCGGCGCTTTCATCAATAACCTTCGAGTTGGAGTTCAGAGTTCGGGACCTATCGCTGGAGATTCTGGTTCGGCAAGCGGCGAGGTGAATACCGAGGCCGTGATCAGGATCGAGATCAAACCTAAAAAGTGATGCGCTTCGGATTGATCACTGCTGGCTGGTTCCTTCTTTTGCAGCCGATACGCTCCGAGCAACCTTCGAAGCTATTCGACGTCGAAATTCTGCATGCGCATACAATGCCGATCGCCGCACCGATCATGGACGGGCAGGGAAAACGTTACTTCGCGATTGTGCGAAGCGCCGCACGATCGTCCACGCTTGATGAGGGTTTCCTTTCGTCACAAAGCTCCACCAGTCAAAACCTTGAGTTCGCTGGCTCGGGCGAATCGTTGGATCTGGAGTGGAAACTCGGTGATCTCTCCGCGTTTCGGCTAGCGCTTGGGATTCCGGTTTGTGCGATCATCGGAAACGACTGGCTTTCCCGCTTCTCCCTCGAATTCGATCTGGACGGGGGTGTCATGGCCGCGTTTCCGATTAACGCAGAGAGGCAGCTTTCCGACCGCTTCCCTGAGAGAGAACCACTCGCAAATGAGCCGGCAGCGCCTCCATCACGGCTCTTCAATATTGCTGGATACGAAGTTAATGCTCTTTTGGACACTGGAGCGGACGACGAGTTCGTGCTACCAACGGTCGGGTTTGAAAAACTGTTGCGTGGCGGAACGCTCGGTGACGTATCGAGCGTGCAAAGCGGCGGCATCAACGGACTTCAAGAAATTCGAGTTGGAGTTCTCACGACACCCTCTGCCACTGGCGGGCTTCCACGGAAAGCGTTTGTAGCGGAAACGCGGGCGACTGTCGCCTCGGTCGGAATGGGCTTGCTGCAACACCGGAATTTTTACATTGATCGGCATTCCAACATGCTTTGGGCGCGCGTGAGGCAAGCCCCCGTGCCAAAAAATGACGGGTTCACTGAGATCGGCCTTGCTCTCCTCTTTCCGCCAAATGTGGGTCCCACGGTGTTTCAAGTCCTCGACGGCTCACCTGCCGCTGTGGCTGGCCTCGCGACCGGCGACGTGGTCGGAAATCTATCCGGACTGCCAAGCGAATCGATTAACCGATACACTGTCGAGAAAGCCCTAACCAAGTCAGCCACGGAACAAAGTCAGTTCGAGATCCAGATCTCCCGAGGCGGGAAGATGGAGAAGCTTACTGTGATCCCTGTGGTCGCCACGAAGTTGTGATGAACCCCCTCCGCCTGAACCCCCTCCGACCCCGGGCCTAAGGGTGCCAAGGGTGCGGAAGGGATGAAAAAGCAAATTCCTAGCAATAA
>JBDNGG010000280.1:0-3592 GCA_041689405.1 Terrimicrobiaceae bacterium
GCGGCCGCCAGGATCGAACGCGAACTCAGCGACCATCCGCCCAATTCATCAGCCCGATTCGTGGATTTCTCCATCTCTCAGCTCGGGCTGCATATCACGAGAAGTTGAGGATGGTGGGCAGTGAGGGGATCGAACCCCCGATTAAGAAATGGATGTATTTCAAGCAACGCCAATGACGTAAGATGCTGATTATAAACATAAATGTTATTGACGTTTTTACTCGTTTGTAATCGTATGTTCCCGTTTTCGTTCCCGTCAATGGACGGGCGAAGTGCTTAGATCGCCATCCTCTAAACCGGGGTGTTTGTCCGATGCATCGGATTGTTCTTAAAATTGGAGATTTGCCTTATGTCGTGCGTAATTAAAAGACCTGACTCGTCCTGCTGGATTGCCTGCTTTACTGACATGCACGGGCGGAGGTTGAAGAGGACGACGAAGATTCCGGCGAAGGAGCGCAACCGGAAGAAGGCAGAGGACATTGCCGGAGCTTTCGAGGAGGCGGCACGTAAGAAGCGGACGGCGGCACAAACGCGCCGAGTCATCGCGGGACTTCATGCTTCGATCACTGGCGAGGGCTTGCCTGTTCAATCCTTTCGGAAGTTTGTTGAATCATGGCTTGCCAGTAAGGAACCGGAGACGGCACCCGCTACGGTCGCGTTCTATCGCAGTATGTGGAAAAAGGCATCGGAATTCTTTGGAAAGCGAGCCGATGAAGACATGGCAGAGATCGGGACGCAGGACATTGTAGATTTTCGCAATCATGAGGCGAAGCGGTTGGCACCCAAGTCCGTAAATCATGGCCTCAAGTGGATGCGGATGGTTTTTCGAGCGGCTCGGTTGGACAGCGTTATAGCTGATGATCCCACAGAAAAGGTTAAGCCTGTGTCCATGCGTGGAGTCGAAGCCAGGAGTCGACGGCCGCTCACGATTTCTGAGATCAAAGCGGTGCTGGCAGTGGCGGATGAGGAGTGGCAGAGTCTTATCAAGTTCGGACTCTTTACAGGACAGCGGCTTGCAGACATTGCGGGGTTGACTTGGGCGAATCTGGATTTGCAAGCCGAGGAAATGCGACTTGTGCAGCGGAAGACCGGAAAGCGGATTATCCTCCCACTGGCAGGGCCGCTACTGGCGCATATCGAATCCCTTGCGGTGTCTGATAACCCGGAGATGCCGATTCATCCTCGGGCTTATGGGGTGATCGAGCGCACGGGGCGCGCGGGCGGATTATCAGCTCAATTCGTGGATTTACTGGCACAGGCGGGACTAAGGGCGAAGCAGGCACACAGGAGGACGCATGGCAAGGGTTCAGGGATCGGCAATTCCGCGTCGGGAATTTCGTTCCACTCGCTACGGCATTCGGCAGTTTCGTTTCTCAAAGAAGCCGGAATCCCGGAGAGTGTCGTCATGGAATGGGTCGGGCATGACAGCGTCGAAATTTCCCGGCATTACACTCGGAGTGGTAAGGATGCGATGGTCCGGGCGGCAAAGGCTTTTCCGTCCCTGATGAGTGACAAGCCGGAAGGCAAGAAGGCGAAGAAATGAAAGAGATTTATCCTCTCTCACTTCTACCTGTTCGCCCTGTTTCGCTGGGGGATTTTTTACATGGACGGATTTCCGTCCGTCCCCCCACACCTATAGGACTGGATGGACGCTGGACGGATCGCAGCGGCTCACTCGCTGCCCGTGGCGCGGCTCTATCTCGCCGGGAATATCGTGGTAGCGGCGGAGCTATTCGGAAGGCGTGTCGGGCATCTGTGCGCCTTGGCTCTAATTCTTACGGCGTGATGATGCGATGGCATTATGAGGGGAAGTTTTCCCTCGCTTTCCATCGGCTCCCGGCGATGGATGGACAACACGATTGTCCGGCTGGACGTGCCGGATGAACGCTATTGGCGCGAACCGATAAAATCATGGTAAAGCAGGCGCGAAAGAGACAGTCAGCATTAGACCGTGCGAAAGCGGAGGCAAAAGCGGAAGAGCAGGAAGCCGTCGAATTGGTGCGCAGGGCCCCTGAAGTCGTCGACGGATCGGTGCGCAGGGCCGCTAAAAAACCCTGTCGTAAAACTTCATTCATCGACGAAATCGTCCGTCTGGCAAAAAGTGGTGAGAAGCTTCCCCAGAGTTTGCTAGAGGAAGGCGAAAGGCGGAGTTTCGATACGACAAAGACTTACTACCTGATCTTGAACTCTATGAAAGCGGGAGGGTTTCACGAAGACGGTCTTAGAAGTATCAAGTCGGACGTTGAGTGGTTGATTCGCCAAGATGATGCTGCGGCAGAAAAAGAATTCGGGCTGTCTCCTGATGACGTTGGACTATGGAAACAAGCGCATCCGGAACAAACCGCTAGGCCGGGTGAGGTTTGGAGATGGGCATATGAGCGCGATGAGCGCGAAGAACGTGAAGCGTCGTCGCTCGGAGAAGACCTTGTCAATTTAAGAGCAAGGCAAATTGCGGCTGGAGAACGCGACAAGACTCCACCTAAACCCACCGCAAATGACCTTCGGGCCGTATTTGAAATGTTGAGGAAAAAGGATTGGAAAGATCATGAAAGATGGCCAACGGCAGCAGACTTAAAAGATCTAACCGGACTTCCCAGAAAACAGCTCTTGCCAATTGCAACAGCTGGACGCTGGGGAAAAAAGAACATCTATCGCGGGTCTCCGTGCCGACGGAAATGTGGCGGGCGTCCACAACATCGAATAGGACCCGCTGGAGTTGCAAGAATCGTCTTGAAACTCGCAGAAAACTTTCCGGTATTGTCTATTTCGGCAAAAAAATTGGTCGAGTTTCTATCTTCACAAAAAAAGTGATCTGCTCGGGAAGCTAGACGATAACAAGTCCGAAGGAGGTTTGGGGTTGGCGTTTAATTAATCGAAAACGTCAATCACTGCTGTGGTTCACTTCTCTCACCTCGGAGCACGTTTCGTTGCATGATGCAGCGATAATGCAGGTTCCGGGGAAAGAGAAAAATGACAAATCACAAATCAGAATTCACGGGGGCAATCCCCAAAGTCGCCGGGGCAGTCCCGGAGCGTCTCGGGCATAGGGTCGAGGTGGCAACAGCTGGGAACGTAGCTGAATTTGGACGTCTCCCAAAAGCAGGTGAGCGATGCAGCGTCTCGGGCGCAAGCCGTTCATGGCTCATCGAGACGGACGCAAAAGTTGGCCCGGATGAACGTTTCCTTGTTCGGGTTAGGCGTCGAGGATGCCTCCGTGGTACGGTATTCGTGTCCGTGCCGAAACTTTGTGCATTCATCGCAAAAGCGGCAGCAGGACAGGTCAATGGATTTGTCGGTGAGGTGGCTAAATGAAAACGAACATCTGGCTGGTTGTGCTATGGCATCGCGGGAAGGTAGTCGCCGGGGATTCGTTGCAACACCTAATTAAAATGAACAAGGAGTCGTTACAAACGGGAGAAATACCGACCGCGTGCGGGGAAATCGCAAGCTTGCACACGTCGGCATCGGCGGCGGATAAAGCGGCAGCAGGACAGGTCAATGGATTTGTCGGTGAGGTGGCTAAATGAAAACGAACATCTGGCTGGTTGTGCTATGGCATCGCGGGAAGGTAGTCGCCGGGGATTCGTTGCAAC
>JBDNGG010000281.1:0-1267 GCA_041689405.1 Terrimicrobiaceae bacterium
AGGATGATCCCGTAAAACAACCCCCACTTGACGTTAGGAAGCGTCACTCTCCAAAAGGTCCGGAACCCACCGGCACCGAGCGTGAGTGCCGCATATTCCTCATCTTTCCCCTGCGCCTGCATGATGGGAATCAACTCGCGTGCAACGAATGGCAACGTGATGAAAAGAGTCGCCAAGGCAATCCCAGGCAGCGCAAAAATCACCTTTATCCCGGTCTCATTAAGCACAGGCGCAAACCAGCCATGCGTGGTGCTGAAAACGAGGATGAAAATCAGGCCGGCAATAACTGGCGATACCGCAAACGGGAGGTCCAGGACCGTGGCAAGCAGGCTCTTTCCACGGAAAGAAAACTTGGTGATCGCCCACGCTACCGCAATGCCGAAGATCGTATTCAGCGGCACAACAATAGCAGCAACAATAAGCGTGAGCTGGATTGCGGCAATCGCGTCTGGATCCGTGAATGTTGACAAGTAAAGCGCGATGCCTTGCTTGAGCGATTCGTAGAAAACCGCGATCAGCGGAAAGAATAGAAACATTATCAAAAACGCAACAGCGATGCCGATGAGAAGCCTGCGGCACCACGGAGATTCGGTGATTGCGCTTTGAGTTTTCGGCGGTGGCGAATGACGGATTCGGGAAACGATGGAAGCCATAATTTGAAAGCGCTAAATTAGCGTCGAGCCTCGCCGATTGATTCAGTCCAGCGCTGCAAAACATTAATAACGAGAAGCAGCGCGAACGAGACGATGAGCATAAAGCAGGCAACCGCTGTTGCTTGCGCGTATTGGTATTGCTCAAGAAATTTGACGATGATGAGCGGCGTGATCTCGGTGCGCATCGGCATGTTCCCGGAGATAAAAATGACGGAGCCGTATTCCCCGATGGCGCGGGCAAAAGCCAATGCAAAGCCTGTGAGCAATGCCGGAGTGAGCGCCGGGAGGATGATCTTGATCCAAGTCCTTAGCCGGCTGGCTCCGAGCGATGCGGCCGCCTCTTCGACTTCGGAATCGAGATCCTCCAGCACCGGTTGTATCGTTCGCACCACAAATGGCAGTCCGATGAACGTGAGCGCGATGAAAATACCGACCTTCGAATACGCAGTCTCGATGCCAAGCGAATAAAAAATTTGTCCTAGCCAACCATTTTTTGCGTACAGCGCGGTGAGTGCGATTCCCGCAACAGCTGTGGGAAGCGCAAAGGGCAGGTCAACCAAACCATCAATGAGCTTCCGACCTGGAAACCGATATCGGACGAGCACCCATGCAAT
>JBDNGG010000282.1:0-4044 GCA_041689405.1 Terrimicrobiaceae bacterium
CTTGAGCCAAGGAAGTGTCATGGCCCAGCCACCCCGAGCCTGGATCTGGACAAGAAAAGTGCGCGCAAAGACTGTCACCCTTGGACTGTCAGCCGAAAAGGCCCAACAAATGAAGTCGGCCATTGCCAACTACCGGGCCTTGGAGGCAATCATCCACGAAATGCGGGAAATCACCCAAAATCTTATCCTTCGCGCCCCCGAAATCCCGGAAAAAGCCCGGCACGAAAAACGTCCCAAACCGGCCTTATCTTAGTGCCATTCGTTGCTGACCCCTAGTTTCCCTGCGGATGGGCGGTGGTGTTAGGACTGGAGTTCGACGGTTCCGTGTTGTTCGCCTTCTTTGATGGCGGGACGCTTCCCGGAGAAGTAGGCGCTTGCAGCTTGAATGAGGTATTGGATCTTTTTCGTGCCGCTGTTGTCCCAATATTCTGCTTCTAGAGATTCCACCCGAATGAGTGTGATTTCCGGATCATCTTTCCCGTTTGGGAACCAGAGCGTAAACGTGTCGTTCCAGATCCGATCGACTTGGTGGCGGTCATCCACAAGCGATGCGGCGCCTACAATGCTGAGATAGACGTCGCGGTCTCTCTGTGCGACGACCAAGACGCGTGTGTCCTGCTCGATTTCATGCACCTTGGCGCTTTCGCGGTCGGTAATGAACCAAATTGCTCCGCTTTGTTCCGTATCGGCGATTGCCATCGGTCGCGCCCGCACGTCCCCGTTTTCGACGTGGGTGACCAACATCGCGGTGTGGAATTTCTGGAGAAGATCGTAAATTTTACCTGCATTATCGCTCATAATGATCAGATCGTGTGTGACGCGGGCCGCGCGTGTATCGGATCGCGTATTCGCCTCAAAAAAAGGATTTTATCCTTCGATCGTATTGATCTCGACTGGCTCGACCTTGACGCCAAGCTCCTCCAACCATGCGATCGCAGCCTTGATGTCGTCGCGCTCGCCGATGAGCTCCATTGAAACCAAGCCGATTTCATCAGTGACGCTCGCTTGGCGGACGTTCGTGATGACGGGGAAAGTTTTCCCCAATTCGTAAACGATAGGTCGCGTGATGAGTCGCGCTGGATACATCAACCAGAGACGTGTGGATTCTTCAGCCATGAGAGTAGACAGTTAGTGTTGGAGTTGTGTCGCGAGGGTGCTATCCGCCAGCGATCGCGGGAACGATGCTGATTTCGTCGCCTTCATTGATTTTGGTGGCGCGCTCCTCGAGGAAACGAATGTCTTCATCGTTGACGAAGATATTCACGAAGCGTCGGACATTCCCTGCTTCATCGCAAATGCGTTCACTGAGGCCAGGGAACGTGGCGTCGAGGTTTTTCAAGATTTCATCGATGGTCGAACCTTCGACTTCGACAACGTCCAGGTCTCTGGTGAGTTTGCGCAACGGGGTGGGGATTCTTACTTGAGTAGGCATAGTGTTTATTTAGGTGATTAGTAGGTTGGGTGGGATACGGTTTAGGCGTTGAGCAAGCCAATCTCGTCGGCGACGAGGGCATCAAACTCACGCAGGCTGGGTTTGATGACGCGTGGCGAGCCACATTGGCCTTGAACGGCTTCTTGTGTTTTGAGGCCATGGCCGGTGATACAGAGCACGATTGATTCATCACGAGGGATTTTCCCGTTTTCGATGAGTTTGCGTGCGCAGGAGACGGTAACGCCGCCGGCCGTCTCGGAAAAGATTCCTTCGGTCTCGGCGAGAAGCTTGATGCCCTCGACGACTTCCTCGTCGGTGCAATCTTCGGCACAGCCTCCGGTATCGCGCATCGTGCGGATCGCGTAGTAGCCATCCGCCGGGGTGCCAATGGCGAGCGATTTCACGATGGTATTCGGGTTGGGCACGGGTTTTACGATGTCAGTGCCTCGTTTCATTGCGGTACTGATGGGTGAACATCCGGCAGCCTGTGCCCCGTAAACACTGAAGGGTTGCTCATCAATGATGCCGACCTTCACAAACTCGGTGTAGGCCTTGTGGATTTTGGTTAGCAGCGAGCCGCTGGCCATTGGGATCACGGTGTGCTTTGGCAGTTTCCAGCCCAGTTGCTCAGCAATCTCGAAGCCCATGGATTTGGAACCTTCGGCATAATACGGGCGGAGATTCACGTTCACAAATCCCCAACCATATTTGCCAGCGATCTCAGAGCACAAGCGGTTGACCTGGTCATAAGGGCCTTCGATGCTAATGACATTGGTTCCATAAACCAGCGATCCAAGCACCTTTCCCTGCTCCAGGTTGGCCGGAATCAGGACGTAACTAGTGAGGCCAGCGGAGGCCGCGTTTGCTGCGACCGAGTTGGCCAGATTGCCGGTGGATGCGCAGGCTACCAATGTAAACCCCAACTCGCGGGCGCGGCTGAGTGCAACCGATACGACGCGATCCTTAAACGACAGCGTGGGGTAATTAACGGTATCATTTTTGATGTAGAGCTCGGATACGCCTAGCTTCTTTGCAAGGCGATCTGCCTTCACGAGGGGCGTGAACCCGACTTGAAGACCCACGGTGGGTGCACCATCAATCGGCAGCAGCTCACGGTATCTCCACATGGTTTGTGGGCGGGAAAGGATGACGTCGCGGGAAATCGATTTTTTGATTGCGTCGTAGTCGTAAGCGGCTTCGAGCGGGCCGAAATCAAACTCGCAGATGTGGATCGCCTCTTTCGGGTATAAGCGTCCGCACTCGCGGCATTTCAAGTTACTGAAGAATGGCTTGTTTTGCGTATCACTCATAGATGTGGGTCCTCTGGTCGAGAGTGATCGAAGGAGCGCCAAATTCTAGCGAGGTTTCGCAGGAACAAGTCACCTCTCATCTTTCCCGGAAACTTTCGTCTTCGGCAGGATTTGGCACCTAGCCCCCGACGGACATGCTTCGCTGTGACGCGATACCTGTCTGTCGAGCGGTTGCCGTGACGTCATCGGGCCTGTCCCTCAGTCACTCTCGATAAGAATTGCTTCCGAAAAATACTGCAGGGAATGATTCCGTCAAGGGAATTTTTTGAATGCTGTGTCTCAATTTTGTCACGTTCGGGTGGATGTTTTGTATTGAATCCCGGCGCGTCCCGTGGGATGTAAGGAGCTTTTGAACGGATCTGCCACCCAGAACGCATTTCTTCCGCCCGCTGGCGAGCTTCATCAAACTCCGGCGGGGAGTTCCGTCTGTAATTGCCACTATCGCTCGATGTGGTCGGCGGGTGGCTTCTCGTAAAACCAATTTATGCACCCACCAAACTCAACGGAATTACCTGATGAACAAGGTGTCTTTTTCCAAAGCACGGCCTCCAATGGACGCAAACCTGCCGACGGCAAAGCCAAAAATTTCATCCTCGACACGAATGTCTTGTTGCATGATCCGCATTGTTTGAATCGGTTTGAAAACAACGACGTTTTCATCCCGGTCGAGGTGCTCTCGGAGCTCGACCGCTTCAAGAACGAACAAACTGAGCGCGGTGCAAATGCGCGCACGGTGCATCGTTTCCTCACGCAGGTTTTCGGCCACAATGCCAAAAGCGTGACCAAAGGCGCGAAGACGCCGGGCGGCGGATCGGTGCGGATCCTCGTCAGTCCAGCCACGGCTGAAAAATCTCAGTCGCCTGGGATGAAACGATTTCTAAAAATTTTTCCCGATCAGGACCAAATGGATCATCGGATCATCGGCGCGAGTCTGGCGCTCCAGGAGGTTGAAAAGGCGCCGACGATTCTGGTTTCTAAAGACCTGAATATGCAGCTCAAGGCGATGGCGATCGGGCTGGAATGTCAGGACTATCTCAACGACAAAGTGGAGGTGAAAGATGCAGAGGGATACGACATCCGATCCATCGTGGTGGAGCCCTACGAACTGCAACGGTTTGGGAGTTCGCGAATGATCGACCTCGAAGCGAAACGCACCGGCCCGATCGAGATCAACGAGTATGTCCTGTTGTCGGTCGATGCGCACAAGCTCATGCCAGCCCGCCATGTCGGCGACGGACGATTCGTCCGGTTGAACGTGCCTGCCTCGCTTCAAATGCCGCGCGGCATCGAACTGCGCCCCGC
>JBDNGG010000283.1:0-9574 GCA_041689405.1 Terrimicrobiaceae bacterium
CGCCAAGCGGGTGCTGTCGTGACAGTGATTGCTCTCTCGGATTTTGACCTGCCCCTGTTCAGTGAAGATTTCGAGACAGAACATGGAATGCCTGCCGACGCGAAAAGGTTAAAATCCCTCTTTCGCGATCATGACGGTCTCATCATTGCGTCACCCGAATACAACAGCAGCGTGTCGGGAGCGCTGAAAAATGCGATCGACTGGGTATCCCGCGCCGAAACCGAGGATGAGCCTGCATTGGTGGCGTTTGCTGGTAAATCGGCGGTGATCTGTTCAGCGTCGCCGGGGGGATTGGGGGGATTGCGCGGCTTGACACACCTACGCGATATTTTAGGCAATCTTGGAATTACGATGCTGCCAGATCAGGTGGCGGTTGCGTCGGCGCACAGCGCTCTCGATGCCGACGGTAACCTTGCTGATCCCAAGCAGGCTTCCAAGATTCGGGCCTTGGGAGCGACCCTTGCCGGGCATTTGAAAAAACACCTCGTTTAGAGCTTCAACCGTCTTTGAATTGACATGGGTATTTCATCGGATCAATACCCTATCGATTTCCGATCTGCAGAAAAGCGCGTGATATAGATTGGGTTCAGGGATTTTGCGACGGTGGTTCTTAAGTCCGGGTTTGCGGCGTGTTCTGAGACGAGTTAGCATAGCCCCTACTTTTACGATCCGGCCTACACCCAAATCCTCCGTGCTGATGGGGCCGTGGTTTTCATCGATTCAGAATGAAACGTGGTCACTGATCCCAAGCTCAGCGCCCGCCGGGCGAAGGATGAGGCCCGACGCCCGGCACGCAAAGAAAAAGAGGCGCGGCGTCAAGCCCGCAAGCGAGGAAAGACGAAAGCACAAATTGGTGCTTCGGAGCCTGATTATTGGTGGCGGGGGGACAGTGTTGCCGGTCGGCCATCAACAGCCACCAGCCGATCTGAGCAGCGGGCTTACTTTCTCAAGGATGGAGTTATGGTGGGTATGGGCACCTATATCAAGCGGTCGCGA
Source organism: Terrimicrobiaceae bacterium (assembly GCA_041689405.1). Classification (GTDB taxonomy): domain Bacteria; phylum Verrucomicrobiota; class Verrucomicrobiia; order Chthoniobacterales; family JAATET01; genus JBDNGG01. The sequence goes on from JBDNGG010000283.1 coordinate 997, forward strand.
AGGATACTGCACGCCTGCAGGGCGGTTTTTTATTGTTCAAGAAAACCGTGATCATGTCTTTAATCTCTATGGAACTACGTGGACTCCGCTGGGCATGTCGTAGTTGCAAATGTCGGCATGCGACGGGATTCCCGTCCGGCAGGCACCCGATTTCGTGGAGCGCCGATGCCATATTTCCTCCGGATTGCCGGTGGGGTGGGCATGTATGCCGGTTATCTTCCCAGGTATGTGGCACCCCCGTCGCCGTACGCTATCGAAACCCGTCAGGAGAGCTGCATTTCCGCAAGGTGGCGATACCTTCCGCCTTCGCGCTGAACTAAGTCATCGTGGGTCCCGGACTCCAGAACGGCACCGTCCTCAATCACATAAATCCGGTCCACCTTCCTGATAGTGGATAACCGGTGGGCGATGATAATCGCTGTTCGACCGGTGAGGAGGACATCCAGTGCCTGCTGAATAAGCCGTTCACTATCCGAGTCGAGGGCGCTCGTCGCTTCATCCAGGATCAGGATGGAGGGATTTTTCAGCAGGGCACGGGCGATTGCGATGCGCTGGCGCTGCCCGCCGGACAGTTTTACGCCCCGCTCACCGACAATCGTTTCGTACCCTTCAGGAAACCGGGAAACAAATTCGTGGCAGGCCGCCTGCTGAGAGGCTTCGATTACTTCCTCCATCGTCGCGGTGGGACGACCGTATCGGATGTTTTCTGCAATCGTGCCACCAAAAAGCATCACTTCCTGGGACACGATTGCGAGATGCGTACGAAGCTCCGTCGGAGGAAATTCGGCAAGAACACGCCCGTCCACCGTGAGACGCCCCGAATCGGGGTCGTAGAACCGCAGCAGCAACGAAACGATTGTCGATTTCCCCGCACCGCTTGCGCCGACCAGCGCAATCTTTTCACCGGCATCGGCGTGCAGCGAAAGGCCACGCAGCACCGCTGATTCAGGGCGCGAAGGATACCGGAAGCTGACATTTTCAAACTTCACGTCGCCCCGCAAACGGCGTTGGTCGGAGCCGCTCACTTCGGAGCGCACATCAATCTCTGGAATTTCATCGAGGAGCTCCCGCACACGCGTGGTGGCCCCGAGAGTTTTTTGGACCTGACTGAAAACATCGGCAAACGATGCGACGGATCCCCCGACGAAGGTGGTGTATAGGATGAATCGGGTGAGTTCGCCGAAAGTCAACGCCCCGGTTTGCATAAGGTGTGCGCCGTACCAGAATACGAGGACAATCGACCCGAATATCCCGAAGATGATAAACGAAATCATCGACGCCCGGAGGCGGGCAGTTTTTAGGATCACGCGCAAAAACCCATCCAGTGCGGCAGCGTATCTTCCCACTTCGAACCGCTCGTTTCCAAAGGCTTTGACGTTTGCGATCCCCTGCAATGATTCCTCAATCACCGTAACTCCATCAGCCATACGGTCCTGGGCATCCCGTGCGTAGCGCCGGATGAATTTCCCGTAAAGAATCGCCACCAGCACGAGCACCGGAAAGGTGGACAGCATCAGTGCAGTAAGCCGCCATGAGGTAAATGCGACCAGAACCACACCCCCGGTCATCAGGATGCTTTGACGCAAAAACTGCGCAACAGTCATGGTGAACGTTTCTTGGATCAGCGTCAGGTCGCTGGTCATTCTGCTGCTGAGTTCCCCCACCCGTCGCTCGGAGAAAAACGTCATCGACATTCCAATCATTCGCGAAAAGGTATCCCGGCGCAGGTCAACCAGTGCCCGTTCACCGCAGCTATAAAACCAAACCGTCGAGAAATAGGAAAAGAACGCCTGCGCGGCAAGCGTGCCAAGGAGAACCAGCGCGATCGTATTGATGTCTCCCTGCCAGGATCCCACCGGGACCGAAGAAAGATTCTGCGGCAATGAACTATCGAGTAGCATCCCGACGAGGTAAGGAAACGACAGCCCAACCGCAGTGGAGACAATCAAAGTAATTACGGCTGCGGAAAATCGCCACCGGTAGGGGCCAAGATAGCGAAAAATCCTCGCTGCGCGGAGCAGTGATTCCGGACGAATCGGGACCTTGGTTTCAGAGGCCTCAGGCAGCCCATCCTTGTTTTGATCACTCATTTCCAATTATCTTCCTGCAGTTTCTTGCTACGTGTTCGATCGCATCCATGGTTGCCGCCATTTCCTGCTGGGGGTGCATCGCTTTCCGGATCTCAGCGAGTCTCTGCACCGAACCAGGCGTCTCCAAAACTTGTCGTAACGCGGCAGCCAACGACTCCGCGCTGACCCGTTTTCGATCGATGACTGCAGCCACTCCGAGGCGGCGCAAGCGTTCGCCATTGTCCGGCTGATCGTAACCGAAGGGCACCACCACTGACGGAATCCCCGCCCGCAGTGACTCGGCGCAGGTTCCGATGCCTCCTTGATGTACGACGGCGGACGCGTGAGGCAGGACAGCGGCCAGCGGCGCATAGTCCAGCCGAAGCATCGTGGCGGGAAGAGGCACACGGATCGCATTCGGACCCGCAAGCAGGATGGCACGTTTCCCTAGTTGTTGGATCGCCGTAACCGCCATGGCATAAAAATCCGCAGAAAAGTAAACCACCGATGACCCCAAAGTAACCACCACAGGCGGATCCCCCTGCGCGAGGAATTCGCTGAGTTGCCGGGAAACTTCGTCGGAAGCAAACTGCTCGAAAAATGGAAACCCCGTTTGCACCATGGCTGGTGGCCAATCCCGTTGCGGTGCGGCCAAGATCCGCGGAAAAAGAGCCAGCACGAGCCATGGGGAATGTTTATCGTCAAAGACCGGACTTAATCCCGCCGCGAATCCCATTTCCTTTCGGAAGGCCTGCAAGGGGGCACTCCATCGTTTTGTCATTAATCGGCCAAACCAAAAAATTACCCGATGCGGCCATGGGCCAAATTTTCGCAAATGGAACAGTACTGGTGCGGGAGCGAGCACGCATGGGTCGCAGGCAGAGAGGAACGAGGTGGGTGCGAGGATGGCGTTGGCCCATCGAATCCCACGCACTTCAGCCACCATGGGCGCGACGTAAAGCAGTTCCCCGACCACCATAAAATCCGCATCTACAGTTGCCTCCATAAGATCCGAAAAAGTCGTCTTCACTTGCGGGAACACCTGCTCCGTCATCAACCGCTCGGGCCCCAACTGGGGATGAAACAGGTGTGCAAGCAGTTGCGGATCGTGGGGGAAGTCCGGGCGGATCCGAAAAAACTCAAATCCCAGACGGGTCACATAATCACGATAAACCTCCGACGCCGCAACCACAGCAACGTGTCCACGCTCTTCTGCCGCGCGGGCAATCGCGAGCAACGGATGCAAGTCGCCCAAAGAACCCAAAGAAGCAAAGACAATGCGCATGAACCCGCCAAATGTCGCTGGCAAACCGCCTCCACGGCGAGCGTTTAGTTTCTCATTGCGGATAAAAAACTTTGGCTGAGACAGCTACCCCTGCGAGGTTGTCTGGTGTTTTGCAGCGGACTTCCGAGGGCGTGCGAGTAACCGCCGAAGCTCAGACGTCGGATCGGCGACCACTCGCGCGGTCACAGTCAGACGCTTTACCGAAGCCGATGGAAGACGATATTTCAGGTCGCGGAAAACCCTTTCCATCACCGTCATCAGCCCACGCGCCCCGGTTTGTTCATCGCGTGCCAGCGCGGCGAGCGCCCGGAGGCCATCATCGGCAAATGTCAACCGGATGTCATAAGCGGCAAAGGCCCGCTCGTATTGATGGATCAAGCTGCTCTCGCTCTTGCGCAACACATCAAACAGGTCGTCGGTGTCCAGCGCGTGGCACGAAACACGAACCGGCAGACGGCCAATGAATTCAGGTTCCAATCCGAACCGAATGAGATCGGCCGTGGAAGCCTGCGCCAACGCAGCGCTCTCGCCGAGCGGCTTGGCGCGAGACTCCTGCCCCGGCTTCGTCGATGCGACAATACGGTTGCGGACGATAGAATCCAATCCGGAAAACGCACCGCTCGCAATGAAGAGAATATTTTTTGTTGAAACCGAATCCCCTCCCCCGGCTGAATTCCCGCGCGCTGCGGACATGGCGGCTTGGAGCTGTCCATTCACGTCATTGGGCGAGACAAGCGGGATTTCCCCGTCTTCCATCAGCTTCAGCAAATTCGTCTGCACTCCGCGCCCTGAGACATCGCGGGATCCGGATTCCTGACTGGACGCCAGCTTGTCAATTTCATCCAGATAGATGATTCCGTGCTCGGCGCGACGCACGTCACCACCCGAGCGCCGTACTAAATCACGCACGAGGTCATCCACATCGCCACCCGTGTAGCCGGTTTCACTAAATTTCGTTGCGTCCGCCTTAACAAATGGCACACCGATCAACTCTGCTGCGGACCGAATCAGGTGCGTCTTTCCAACACCGGTAGGGCCGATCAGAAGAACGTTTTGTTTTTGATAGAACCGCGCCGGACTTCCAGAGAGCGACATTCGGACGTGCTGAAAATGATCACAGAGCGCAACACTCAGGACTTTTTTCGCCTCATTTTGCCCGATAACAAATCGGCAAAGGTGCTTGAAAACCTCCTCCGGCTTGAGCGAAAATGAAAACTCTGCCGATGCAGCGGCAGTAGCAGCAACCCCAGGTTTGCTTATTGAGGTCTGACGTGGAGTGCGAATCTGCGCGGGGACGCCACGTGTCGTGGGGCCGAGGGGCTTGGAGTGACGGGATGAGGTTTTGGGCATAGGGAATTAGTGAAAGTGTAAACGTATCTCCCCCGTGCGGAGATGTAAAAAACCATCAGGCCTTCCGACAAGGTGCCGTCGGGAACACTAGCGATCCGCAGGCTTCCTACTACTGCTGCCGCTGCGGCGCTGGAGAAGCTGAAGGTTCTATTGCGGTGCGAGTCACAACAAACGGCGTCGCTTCGGGAGCGGCTGGTTCGGCAGGTCTGGAGACCGTGCCCAACGCAATTTCATCTCCCGCTGCCCGCGTGCTGCCACGCTCCATTGCCAACAGCTCGATTACCGTGACAAATCGGAATCCTTTGGCCTTCAGCCCGTCGATTGTCGCAGGCATTGCCGCGACGGTCGATGGATGGATGTCATGGGCCAGAACAATCCCACCGGCTTTGGTATTCGTCACAATCTCGCTCGTGACGCGCGAGGCATTGCGGTATTTCCAATCCAAGGGATCCACGGACCACATGATGACCTTCATTCCGAATTCCTCGTCCATACGTTTATTTAATCGCGCGTTGGTCGCGCCATACGGCGGGCGCATGGTTTTTGGCGTAACACCGGTCACCGAGCGAATCACTTCGGTGGTGCGATCTATCTCTCGTTTCACCGATGCCGCTCCGAGTTTGCTCAATGACGGATGGCTCCACGTGTGGTTGGCGATTTCATGCCCCTCGGCCACAATGCGGCGCGCAATGTCCGGATACGTTTCAACCGAGCGGCCAACCACATAAAATGTCGCCTTCACGCCGCTTGCCTTCAAGATATCGAGCAGCTTCGGCGTGTGAACCGGGTGCGGGCCATCATCGAAGGTCAGCGCGATATACGGTCCATCGACGTCGACGCTGTTGTAAGCATGCTTGGGCGTCGGAAGAGCAACCACTACGGGTGCCACCACATTTGCAGCAACCGGATCTTCTACTCCCACCATGATAGAGCTGGCAGGCACCTGCGGCCCGGTGTTCAAATTTCTGCCGGGAGCAGCCTCGTCTGCATCGACGATGGGCACGCCTTGAGTCTGCACAGATTGGCACGCGGTGAAGCTGAGAAACACCGCGAAGCACGATGCCAGGAAAGTACGGGAAGCAATCATTAGGTATTTATCGGAATCTGGACAATAGCGCGTCCAATTTGTCAAGTGTATCATTCGGCCAATAAGGTCTTTGAGTAACAATAGCATGATCTAGTGTCCGGTGTTCAGGTTCATTTGCTCCGGGAGGAATTTGAGGAATGACGCGTTCGAGGATCCGCTTGGCAGCGGCTCCATTTGCCGTCAAGTGCCCGACGACGGTCTTCACTGAGACAGGCTCCACATCGGTTTTCCAGCAGTCGTAGTCCGTGATGCATGAGATCGTGGCAAGGGCGATCTCGGCTTCTCGAGCAAGTTTTGCCTCGGGGAGATTGGTCATACCAATCACATCAAATCCAAGATGGCGATACGACTCCGACTCTGAGCGCGTCGAAAAGGCAGGACCGTCCACATGCACATACGTGCCGCCATTATGGCAAGTGACGCCTTCTTCCTTCGACGCGTCAGCTATGATTCCGCGGAGGGTGCCATTCGTCGGATCGGAAAACCCGACATGCGCCACGATGCCCCCGCCGAAAAAGGTGTGTTCCGACCTCCGGCTTGAGCGGTCGAAGTATTGCGATGGGAGCACCATGTCTCTGGGCGCATACTGTTCCTGCAAACTGCCGACGGCCGTTACGCAGATGATCCAGCGAACACCTAGGGATTTTAAGGCGTAAATATTGGCGCGATGATTGATTTCATGAGGAGCAATCGTGTGCCCGCGACCGTGGCGGGGAAGGAAATACACCCGGCGACCCGCCAGCGTGCCTGCGATGATGGCGTCAGATGGCGGACCAAATGGTGTATCAACTACAAGTTCCTGAATATCGGAAATCCCCTCCAACTGGTATAATCCACTGCCACCGATGAGGCCGACCGCGGAAGCTGCTAGTTCTTGTGAAACCATGACGGGAGTGTGAGCGCCTCCTAGCTCCGACCCAAGTCTGTTTTTTCAAGCATCGACAAAAATTCCTTCACTGCGGGCGGCCCCGCTACCGAGGATTTCATCACCGCACCCAGCGGGCGCCACATGTCCGGCGCATCGATTTCCAGCGCAACGAGATGGCCTGCCGCCACCTCTGTTTGCACGCACAGCGCTGGCACAATCGACACGCCGCCTTCGATTTCCACGGCGCGTTTCACTGTTTCAATATTGTCGAATTCCAGGATCGGTCGGATCCGCACGCCGTGTTGACGGAGCCTCCGATCCACTTCTTTTCGCGTGGGCAGATCCGGTTCGAATGCCACAAACTTCGTATCCATGAGCGCCTCCAACCGCACCTTTCCGCGTCGGCGGGCGATCCGATGGCCAGGCGAACACACGATCACTAATTGGTCCCGCCAAAAGGTCATCACTCGCAATCCCCGACGCCGGGATGGATAGGCAACCAATCCGAGATCGCATCGGCTTTCCAAAACGGCATCGTAGACCTCATTGGACCTGCAATAGTCGACTCGCACATCCACACCGGGATGCGATTTTCGAAACGCGTGCAAATACGGCGGGAGCTCGTGCAGGCCAATGCTCAGCACCGTCGCGACATTCACTTCGCCCGCAACCACATTCGAAATCGACTGAATCCGATTATCGAGGTTGTCGTAGGCATCAAGGATGTCACGGCTTGCAGTAAGAAATGCCTTCCCCTCCGCCGTGAGAGAAAAAAACTTCCGCCCGCGTTCAATCAAACGCACCCGAAAACGCTTCTCAATCGCACGCACCTGCTGGCTCACCGCGCTTTGCGTGATCCCGTTCGACTCCGCCGCCTTCGAAAAACTTGCTGTTTCAACCAAATCTTTGAAAACCCTGAAAGTCTCGATTTGCATAGTCCCCAAGGTAGTATAAGAATTACTAATATCAACTCACATACGAAAAAATCTTTCTAATGGAAACTATCGCGGATCGTTTACGAAAAATTCAGGGTGAAATCGCCGTCGCGGCTGAGCGATGCGGCCGACAGGCGGAAGATGTGACTTTGATTGCTATTTCGAAGACACATCCTGCGGAGGCGATTCGGGAGGCGTGGGATGAAGGCCAGCGGATCTTTGGCGAGAGTCGCGTGCAGGAGGCGCTTGCGAAAATCCCGGACCTCCCACAAGCGATCCAGTGGCACTTTATCGGGCACATCCAATCAAACAAAATCCGCAAGGCACTGCCGCATTTTGTTTTGTTTCATGGAATTGATTCTGCCGACTGTGCGCTCGCAATGGACCGTATTGCGTGTGAGATGGGATTGCGGGCGCGGATTCTTTTGGAGGTGAATGTGGCTGGAGAAGCGACTAAGTTTGGATTTGACCGCGAAGCATTGAAACAAAACATGGATTCCCTGCTGGCACTTCGGAGTGTGGATATCGAGGGCCTCATGGCAATTCCTCCTGCGGTGGAAAAACCTGAAGATGCTCGGAAATACTTCGTTTCTCTCCGCGAGCTGCGGGACGAGTTAGTCAGCACCACGGGCACTTCCCTCCCCGCACTCTCGATGGGGATGAGTGATGATTTTTCCGTTGCGATCGAGGAAGGCGCTACGCTGGTCCGGGTGGGGACATCAATTTTTGGCCGACGCCCGAGGCCTGTAGTGGGTTGAATATTCGGAGGGATTTGGATGGGATTCTTTTTGGTGATCCGATGATCCTGTGCTACACGACTACCATGCAGACTTTCAAATCCACCATCCGCAGCCGTTCGCAATGGACGTGCGCGGTGCTAGTGGTGCTCGCCTTGTCTGCCTGCACTTCAGTCCCGAGGACTCCTTACCTGGGCGGACGCGTAGATCCGCGGGCCGTCTTTGCACCAGGAGTTCACGAAGTCAC
>JBDNGG010000284.1:0-3562 GCA_041689405.1 Terrimicrobiaceae bacterium
CCAAGGAAACGGAAGATTGGTTTCTGCGCGGTGGGTTCAGCGAGGGACGTCCACGGTCCCAATTCAACCGGATCTGTGCCGTCGCAGGGAAGGAGTTTGACACGTCCCTCATTGATCCAGAAGACCGCTTCCTGCTGGAATTGCCGGCCCCATGAAACAGCTTCTGCAGGGGACTTGAAAAAAACTCCAAAGCCGGGCTCCGCATGAGTGAAGTCTGGAGAACCACCGGTAACGGGAAAGAAGAACTGCTTCTCGGTGGTGAGCATGTTGCGGAGAGTTTCAGTGCCCCGCTGATTATCCTCCATGGACGCCGTGTGGCCATTGGGATTGCAGGCGCTGACCACACCGAAGGCAGCGGGCAACCCGGCTGAGGGGAGCTCGGCCCGGAATCGAATGTCATGGAAGCCAGGGTTCATCGGTGTCGATCATTGGTTCTTCTTCAACCATGCGCTTCCGGATGGAGATATTTCCCAGATTCCGCGGGGGCTGTTCTTTTTCATGCGGGCATCTTCGTTGACCATTTTGTTGCGGGCCCATTGGGCGGTGTTGCGCCAGCGGATCTGTCTGGAATCGGATTCGTGGGGTTCGTGGTCCTTGGGCTTGAGGGTATGCGTCATCCTCTCTCCGAGAAGATCGAGACCCTCCTTGGTTTTTCCTTTACCGCCCATGGTTTCCAACACTTCCAAAAGCGGCTTGCAGTAGGCGAGATGGGGCGTGATTTGGCCTTTCTTGGATTTACCAAAGAAGCGTTTGCTGACGATCTGCTGGACCTCGACGGTAGCCTTGTCCCTGAGTTCCTCCAATTGCAGCCACTCTTCGCCGAGGTCGTTCACTCGTGCGCGAAAAGCTGTGAGGCGTTTGGCGAAGTCGATCACCGCTTGCGCGGTGTCGTAATCCCCGACCTGCATGGCCTGAGAACCTTCGCCGTTGATGCGCTGGACTTCGGCTTGGAGCGACTCGCCGAGAAGGTGCAGGGCGGCTGATACGTCGTCGCTGTCGGGTGATGGGGGTGGCGAGGCGGGCGATTTCATGGCATTTGGCATTCTTGTGCTGCGAGATGGATTTTCATGATTGTTCGTGCGCCAGGTCGTTCAGCCCAGATGGTGGATGTCTCCGAATTCCGGGCTTTATGGCTTATTTTTTCGCGAGGGACTTGGTGTCGTTCCCGTGATTTCCCGGCGGTGCTCCTCGAGGAATTTCACCAGTTCCGCCTTGCTCGGGAGTTCAACGGCGTATTTCGAGACGAAGAGCTGGTTGTCCATGCTGGCCGTGGCGTATTCGACCAGCGTGTGGTCTTTCTCCGTGCAAAGCAGGATGCCCACTGGCGGATTGTCGCCTGCCGACATTATGTGCTTTCGATACCATGTCACATAGGTATTAAGCTGGCCGATGTGCTCGTGACGGAACTCATCCACCTTCAGTTCCACCAGCACATGGCATTTCAGGATGCGGTGGTAAAAGACCAGGTCCACGAATCCGCGCGTCTTCCCGATGACGATGCTCTTCTGCTGCGCTTCGAGACAAAACCCATGTCCCAGCTCCAGCAGAAATTCCCGCAGATGCTCCACCAGCGCCGCTTCGAGTTCGGATTCCGCCACGGCATCCTTCGCCCGCAGACCGAGGAACTCGAAAATGTAGGGATCGCGAATGGCCAGTTTCGGCTGGGCGGTTTCGATGCCCTTCCGCACCATCGCCGCCAGCTTCTCTTTGTCTTTGGACAGCCCGGAGCGCTCGAAATACAACGTCACGATCTGCCGCTTCAACTCCCTCACCGACCAGCTCCCCCGGATGCACTCGATCTCGTAAAAGGCACGTTTGAGCGGGTCTTCCAAGTCAACGATGAGTTCCAGATGGCTGTAGGAAAGTCGGTTGATGAGGTGTTCGGCTGGTGCACCCAATAGTGGGGACACTGTCCCCACTTTTCCAGGGTCACCTTTCGGCAGCCGTGGGGGCGATTCACTGGGAAGACCTGGGAGCAATCGTAATTGTGGGGACAGCGTCCTCACAATCTCCGGGTATAGCTGGAAGAACCTCAGGTAACGGTAGAGCTGACGACGGTTGCAATTGGAAACATTCAGGCCGGACAATCGCTCGGCCAGTGCATCCAGCAGCCCCTCGCCATACTTCGCACGGTCGCTGCCGTTCTGCTCATATTCACGGATATACCAACCAATCACCCAGTTCCGCAGGGTCAGCGTGGTGTTCACGGTGCGGCTCACCGCCGCCGCGCTTTGCTCGTGGACTTGCCGGATGGCGTCCACCAGCGCGGCGAAATCCAGTCCGTCGGCTTGCTTCGCGGCAGGGCCGGGCATTTTCAAGGTGGGCTTGATCTTCGCGGGCATGACTCAGGCTTCCTGAATGTCTTGGTTCGCACGAAGGCACGAAATCACGAAGGGGAAAATCATGGTGGTTTTCTTTTTCTTCATATCTTCGTGCCTTCGTGGCTTCGTGTGAGTGCTCATTCTTCTTCTCCGGCACCGCGGCCGAGGCGGTATTTGATGTCGTAGTTCAGGATGAAATCCAACTCCTCCGCCGTGAACCCGTAGTGAACCGCCAGCACCGTGTCGATTTCGTCGAGGATGGGTTTGGATTCGTTTGGATAGAACTCATCGTATTCCACTCTGCCAGTCGCCTCATAGACGTATACCCGGCGTTTGGAATGCCGCTTCAGGTCTGCCATCAACTTGGCAAAAGTCTCGTTCAGCCCTTTCAGTTTCGGGCTGGCGATGTCGCCGACTGGAAAGCTTTCAATGTCAGGCCCGGCGATGTTGCGGCAGTTGCCCTGCACCGTGAACCAAAAATAGAATAGAGAGCTGTTAAGAATTGCGCCCGCCCTCTGTGCCTGTGCAACATCTTCAAAGAACAAATCCTTAAGATGGTCAGTTGATCTATCCTTAACTGGAGATTTGAAATAAGGCTCGAAATCCATCGAGCGAATCCAAAAGACAGGACTGCGATGGTAGGTAACATGGCCTTTCCCTATCTTTCGGAGATACGTTGCGAGTGTTGGCTTCTGTGCCAATAGCTTCGCAGTAACTTGCTCGGCCAGCCGTGTTCCGCTTTTAGCGAACCGGAGAAAACCTGACTGGAAGGAAGATTTTATGTGGGCTACTTTGCTGGCGAACAAGGTTGGTCTTTCGTCGGCATACCACCGCAAGTAATCCGACACACGAACTTCCCTGCCGCTCCCTTTGGTCCTACTTGCCACTATGATGCAAAGGCGATACTTCACGCCGTCGAAAAGAACCGAAGGATGTGCATCGCCGCTGAAAAACGATAGCGCAAGGGAATTAAAACGATCCCAAACGAACTCCTGATATGTCAGCATTCGCTCAGTGGAGAATCCGCTGAGAGGCACAATAACGCCCATGTATCCCGTCCCAGAAAGAAGCGCACCTGAGCGTTCCAAGCACAGCGCATAGAGGTTTCCCGAGTTGATCGTCTTGTAGTTCGTGATTCGGTATTCGTTTACTTTACTCGTTTCGACATACGGCGGATTGCCGATGATGACATCAAAGCCGCCGCGACTGAGAATGCCGTAGAACTGGATGAACCAGTGGAA
>JBDNGG010000285.1:0-5602 GCA_041689405.1 Terrimicrobiaceae bacterium
CGGGTGATTCACTGCGTCAGGATTCATGGAACGGAGAGGCGCACCGATGTGTCAGACATTTTTCACCGCACGGACCAGCACGATGTCGTGGGGGATCCTGAAACAGTCCTGCCGGACGTCGATATGAACCTGCTCAAAGCCCTTCGCAAACAGTTCCTTCCATCCATCGAGCGAACGGAGATTTTTTCCCCGGTCCAATTTCATGACGCGTTGAGTCAGCGCCGGAGTGGAAGCATCGAGGACCGGTTCGAAGCAACTCAAGGCACCACCCGGCTTTAAGATCCTTGCGGAGTCAACGACCAACTCCTCGCATTGGAGGTCCGTAAGATGATGGAACAGTCCGCCACAAATCACGCAGTCAAAGCTTCCGGAAGGACGGCGGCGAATTTCATCGATACAGTCGCCCATAACGAATTCGGTTCTTGGCAATCCTCTGGACCGGGCGCTTGCTATGTATTGCGCTGAAAGGTCCACGCCCACGAGAGCCCCATACTTCACGTGACTGGCAGCGACGCCCGTTCCACAGCCCAGATCCAGCACAACCGCTGTCGAGTCGGTTCGAACAAATTCGGTCAGAAACCAGCGCCGGAAGGCATTGGCAGCGACGGCGTCTTGGAAGATATCGTAAACAAGCGGTAGAGCCAGTAAATGCATGGAGGAAAGAAAATTCGGATGCCGATTACCTCGGCAAGGTGACCTGGAGTCGATCACCGCTGAAGCGATGGACCTGCCAACCTGGCAACCCTTCGACCTCCGCGCCTGGGCGGGCATCCGGGAAGAGCATAGGCAGAACCGATGCCGGAGCCCCAAAGGGACGAATCGCGATGAATTTGGCCTCTTGGGGCAGGTGGGCGAGATACTGTGCGGGCTCGCGGAGCGGCAATCCACTCAGATCCTCGTAGTAGAGCTGTTCGCCGAGGTGATACAGCCGTCCCTCCGCCAGCAGCACCGAGAGCGGCTGCCAGGGAAAGTAAGCCTCTCCGGGATGGAGCTTCGAGTATTGATACGCGTGCTCCAGGAAATTGTTCTGGTAGAGATACCAACCCGGAAATCGAGGAATAAAGAAAAGCACAGGGCTTACAGCGATCCAAGCCGCAGCAACAAGCAGCAGGTTCTTTGGAAAAAAACTTGAGGTAGACCTCTCCGGATTCAAACCCAGACCTATAATTGCGAGCAGCAGAAAATACATGGCCGGCGCATAATGGTTGGAATCCGCAGCGTGCCTTGCGCCGGTGTAAATCCCAACAAGCGCGTATCCCGCTGCCGCAAAAAACAATCCGAAAACAAACCGGAAGGACGCGTCCTGATGCAACCTCGCCAACATTGAGGAAAGCCCCGATACCTGAATCCCTACAGCAGCAGCGATGCACGCCATAACAGCAATCTGAATCAGCAAGTTTGGAGCTAGAATCTGCGCCGACTCGAGAAGCGTCATAGCCATTAGCGGGCTAGCAAGGAGTATCAGATACATGCTGACCATTCCATCGGCTGCACCCGACGCGGCGACCACGGCAAGGGTGGTCAGAATGGCCGAGGCAAATCCAAGCGAGGAGAGCCAAAGCACGCGCCATCCGCAGAAGATCAGCAAAACCAGACACACGCCACCGATTGGAAGCATCGTCTGTTTTGACATCAGAGCCAGACCGACGAAAATGCCGGAAGCGACGGATTCCCTCCAGCCGCCGCTTACTGCGCGTGCAGAGAACCAAATCGCCAAGGCCGCGAAACACAGAGCTGGCGCGTCCACATGAACCGAGAAGGAAACGTAGCGCAGAGGAGCAGTGCCCACGATCAATCCCAAGGCACAAAGCGAAAGGACCAACAGCAAGCGTCGGTCTCCGCCAAGCGGACGCCGCATAAAAAGGAGCACAATGGGAATCCAAACGAAGACAAATGCTTGAAACTGTCCCGCAAGAAGCCCCGCCGTGGGAGACGAAGATAGGAATGCAACCGCAGCGGCAGGCAGATACACCCATGACCCGATAGGGCCGTAGATATTGCCATTTGCAGGGTTGCCAGGCATCGAAAAAAGCGGATATCCGTAAAACAAGGAAACGACCGCTGAAAGACGGCACGCACTCCAATCATCGATGGCTAGGGCAATAACGGTGAGAAGCCCTCCAGCAATCACCCCTCCGGCAATCGAAACGCCCAGAGTAAAGACAATCCTCTCAAAGGAAGCCCTCGACTTGGTCAACCAGAGCGCAACCAGCGCCGTGGCCATGAAGCCCGCGACAAAAGCCCAAAGGATATCTGGGGAGACATTCAAGGCAGACATGATTTCGAAACTGAGGCACCCGATGAGGCCAGCAGAAATTGTGCATCAAGGGGAACGAGACAAAACATTCGATTAGATCGGGCAGCGATGGAGGACTCGGGTGGAACAAACTGATGAGGCATAAGAGGGATGAAGGGATGAGTTTGTTGTTTTTGTAGTGAGTCGGGGTTAGGTGCAATTGACGCAATCCCTGTCAGGAGGCACCGGATGAGTTTGAAATTCTCCAGACATTCTCACGGAAGGATATGATAACCGAGCCGGCAGAAAGGCTGGCATCCGACTTCAACTGGAATTGTTCAATGTAAGCAGCGTTATTTCCGTTGTTTTGGTATCCTCGAAGCTTGCAGTAAAGAACAAAAGCATTCTTCGATCAGCAACCGCACGCGTAAGCACCGTGACCTGTTCACCGATTCGGTTTGCAAAAATTCGTTGTGGAAAGATCACGGAGTTGCCAGTCTGTAAATCCGAACGCCCTCGATCTCATCGATCTGCTTGTAATCTCGCTTCAGGATTTCCTCAAACTCCGGAAACAGGTGGATTCCATGGGTTCCTCGGTCGTTGTAATTGAACGATCCTGGCGCAACGGCATCCACAACCCATCGCGGCCGATTGTTGACAAGATCATCAATGAAAGCCTTGCGATAAAATGTCTGGCGTTCGTTTTCGCTGAAGATGGGGGTGCTGATCGACATGCGGTGGCTCTGCACCATGCCGGAATACACGTGATAATACGGCATCCATCCCCACACGAGGAGGCGATCCTCGGGAGACTCCCGCAGTTCGATGAGTCGTTGCGATACCGGGTCCGGCGCTGCATTCGCCCAGGTTTGTCCGGCTCCTGCCCACGAATCCGGCTTTCGAATTTCCGCCCACAATCCCGGGACGATTGCCAGCAGGAGAAAACCAGTCACCGCAACGGTGCGCACCCAAGAGCGCGAATGCGTCAGAATGCATCCCAGCAATACCCCGGCTAGCATCGCCACCGGAAATGGTAACAACAGTAAGTAATGATAGTATGGTCGACCAGGCATCAACACGGATATGAGCGCCACTGCAGATATCGAAAGACAAACGAAGACCAATAGAAATCCCGATGCAAAGCGTTTGCAGGACATGATGGCAGGAATGAATGCGATAGCGCAAAAAGCCAGCAACCCCGGCAGCCAGTTCCATAGGTCGTCACCACCGGAGATAAATCGCTCGACCACCGCGCCATAGTCCATGGCTCCCGTAGAGCGATATCCGAAGTTATTCAGGATATACGATCCCCAGAAGTAATCCCACGTTCCTGTGGCATACATGGTCAGGAGAAACGCCACAGGGAACGCAAGTGTCGCTATCCCAAGCAGCCCCAGCGATCCAGAGACACGAAAAAACCCGAACTTCCCAGACCTCCATGCGAGCATTGCGGCCACGAGAGCCCCGATGAGCAACGCTTGGGGGACACTCTGGAGTTTTGTAAAAGGAACGAGTGACAGCAAAAATCCCCCGAGGCACGCCACCTTCCGCACAGCGGGCAGAGTTTTGTCGGGTCCACCAATCAAAAGCAACAAACACGCCGATCCGGCCACGCACCACCCGGCAACCAGCAATTCACTATTGTAGTGGACGTAGTTCCAGAAATTGCTGAATGCAAAAAAGAACGCCCCTGCGCACGCGGCTAGGCGGGCGGTCGTCTCGTCAAATACGCGGCGCAGACCTAGATAGATCGCTAACACCCCGCCGAACGTAATGCACACGCCAAGAAATCGGCTAGAAAACAGGGATGGCGCCTGCCCGAATATTTCCGGCAGGAGGAGCGGGTATATTACGAGAGGGCCAGACGATGCGCCATCGACACTTCTGAAAAAAATTGGATCTTCAGCCAGTGCCATCGCACCAGCTACGATCTGAGCTTCATCGACCTCAAACGCCTTTGGGTAATGAAACCCGGGCCAACGGACGGCAAGCATCAGCGCGAGCAGCAAAAGTAAAAACGGCGCTGCCTTTCCTACCGCACGAAGAGATGCCCATCGCGTCATCGGGAGCACCGCGAGGACAATTACCAAGAGCGTCAGCGCCGCGCAGACGTTGAAATATACGACCCGATTATCACTCCAGAACATTAAGGCCATTTCAGAGATGAGACGGTTTCGCTGGATTTACGACCCGGTTCCCGGCGCTTCGGCCAAGCACTTGGTCAATCACAAAAAGCGGTCGTTGCTTTTGCTCGATAAACATCCGCCCGACATATTCACCGATCATTCCGAGCACAAAAAATTGGAGGCTTGCGATGAGTAAGATTACCGCCATCAGACTGGTCCATCCCGCCACAGTTGTGCTCCCCTGAAAATACACAAACACCGCATACGCAAAGCCGAAAAAACATAGGCCTCCAAAAATCACCCCGAGAAGCGAGGCGAAACGAAGCGGCTTGATCGAAAAGCTGGTAATTCCATCTACGGCAATCCGAAACAATTTCGTCAGGGTGTATCCAGACTCGCCCGCAAACCGGGCGTCGCGATGGTAAGGTAGAGCCACTTGGCGAAACCCCACCCAACTAATCATTCCACGAAGGAATCGATGGTGCTCAGGCATCTCGTTTACCACATCGACGATACGGCGACTGATGAGGCGAAAGTCCCCGGTATCCGGCGGAATTTCACATCCTGCGAGCAGACTGAGGAGACGGTAATAATTTTTGTAGCAGAGGTTTTTCCAAAGCGGCACGCCCTTGCGGCTGAGGCGCTGGCCGTACACGTTGTCTGCACCCTCGTCCATGAGACGCATCATTTCCGGCAGGAGTTCCGGCGGATCTTGCAAATCCGAGTCGATGATCAGCGTCCGCTGGCCACGCACCATTCGGAGGCCGGCAGTCACCGCCAATTGGTGGCCATAGTTCCGGGCCAACCTCACACCGGCCACATGTTCATCGCGTTCCGCAAGAGCAATAATTTCCAGCCAGGTATTGTCGGGCGATCCATCATCGACCAATACAATTTCATAAGTAGATCCAAGCTGCTGACACACATCGCTCAATCGACGGTGCAGTTCTTTCAATCCAGATTCGTCGCGGTAGCACGGCACCAAAACGGACACCTGCGGGGCGGGTTCCGGGGTTGAGTTGTTCGTATGGTCGATGCTCATGACTTCGTTGTGCTGAATTCTTCTGGCTTGATGAGCATTGCACCCGACTCATCAATGCGGTGCAAAAATGCGGTGATATTTCGTTCGGAAATAAACTCATCAACCGCCTTACGTGCCCCTTCCCAGAAGCCATAATCGTCCAAAATAAGAACTCCCCCAGGCATCAACCGGGGATAGAGCGTGACAAGCTCATGGCGC
>JBDNGG010000286.1:0-16834 GCA_041689405.1 Terrimicrobiaceae bacterium
GCCGTGGCCTGTGGTTTGGTGAATGTCGCCGATCATTTCTCGGAGTTGGGCTGGGTTCTGGTGCCGAGAACGATTGCGGTCTTTTTTAAAATGTCATTTTTCACCTTGAGCAGGGTGCTTTCGCTTATAGAGTAAGTTGCTGCCGATGCCGCGTTCTTCGGCGATTTGAGTAACCGGCTTGCCTGTGCCGATAAGTTCGACGGCTTGGGCTTTGAACTCAGGACTATAACGTTGACGGGGTTTATCATTCCTATCGGCTTTTTGTAGAGGTTACCGGTCCAAGAATCTAGCTCACCTCACGCTGCCAAGCATTGCCCGAGGAACTGACGGCACGGAGTGGGGGAGAATCGACTTCACAGAGTGTGGCAGAGAGCGACAGCACAGCCTTGGCGGTCGTCGCCCAACAGCAACGACGCACGGGCACCTCACCTCCTTGTCCTGATTTTGTTCACCATTTCCCGGATGAGTGAGTCTTTCGTTAATAGTCTCTGCGACTCTCCGCCTGCGCCATGGGGACGCCGAGTTTAATAGAGAGACAAACAAATCCTAACTTTACAGCCGGGGTGGAAATCGCGGTTTAACGGGACAACTGCCGGAAGTGTGCTATCTTAACGAAAGCAGCAGAATAAACCTCTAGGACCTCCACTCGACCGCGCCCCCCGCGTATGCCTTCCCTCGAACAATATATCGCCGAGTTTATCGGGACGATGCTACTCGTGCTCCTTGGTGACGGCGTCGTCGCCAACGTAGTCCTCAATAAAACCAAAGGACAGAATGGCGGCTGGATCGTCGTCGCTGCCGGTTGGGGCTTTGCCGTCGCTCTAGCCGTCTACGCCGTCGGGCGCATCTCGGGAGCACACATCAATCCCGCAGTTACCGTGAGCCTCGCGGTAATCGGGGCCTTCCCGTGGAGCGGTGTCGCGGGCTACATCATTGCGCAAATGCTCGGTGCCTTCACCGGTGCTGTGCTCGTCTGGTTGGCGTATCTCCCGCACTGGAAGCCGACGGAAAATCCCGACGGCAAGCTCGCGGCCTTTTGCACTGCCCCGGCCATCCGTCATCCGGCCTCAAATTTCCTCTGCGAAGTCATTGGCACCGCAACCCTCATCTTCGGAGTGCTCGCCATCGCTGCCAACGCGGAAGGCATCAAGTCCGCCTCGGAGGTCGACCTTTCCACCGTCTTCAGCCTCGGTCTGCAACCCCTGCTTGTCGGCATTCTTGTCTTTGGGATCGGCCTCTCGCTTGGTGGTCCGACCGGATACGCCATCAATCCTGCCCGCGATCTGGGCCCCCGGATCGCCCATGCAATCCTGCCCATTCCCGGCAAACGTGACTCCGACTGGTCCTACAGTTGGATCCCGGTCGTGGCGCCGCTGGTCGGCGGCACCATTGGAGCACTCCTGTTCACCCACCTCGGATTTTAACCCCTCAATACACCCATGAAATACATCCTAGCACTCGACCAAGGCACCACCAGCTCGCGCGCCATTGTCTTCGATCACGACGGCAATATCGTCGGCACTGCAAAAAAAGAATTTCCCCAGATTTTCCCTAAGCCCGGCTGGGTAGAGCACGACCCGAACGCCATCTGGTCCTCGCAAAGCAGCGTCGCCGTGGAAGCCCTCACCAGCCTCCGCCTGTCGTCCAAGGATGTTGCTGCCATTGGCATTACCAATCAGCGGGAAACCACCGTGATCTGGAGCCGGAAGACCGGCCGACCGATTCACAACGCCATCGTCTGGCAGGACCGCCGCACGGCCGACACCTGCGACAAACTTAGGGCCGACGGCTTGGAATCCACCTTCGTTGAAAAGACCGGCCTCGTGATCGATCCGTATTTCGCCGGGACCAAGGTGAAATGGATCTTGGACCACGTCGAGGGTGCCCGTGCCCGCGCCGAGGCAGGTGAACTTGCTTTCGGCACTATCGATAGCTGGCTTGTTTGGAACCTCACCGAAGGCAAGGTCCATGTAACCGACGAGACCAACGCCGCACGATCACTCTTCTACGATATCCACAAAGGCCAGTGGGATAAAGATCTCCTCCAGATCCTCGGTGTTCCCGAGTCCCTGCTGCCCGAGGTGCGCAGCTCTTCAGAAGTTTACGGCGAGGCCACCATCGGCGGCGGCGTCCCCATCGCCGGGATGGCCGGTGACCAGAACGCCGCCCTGTTCGGCCAGGCGTGTTTCAAACCTGGCATGGCGAAAAACACTTATGGCACCGGTTGTTTCCTGCTCACTCATACCGGCACTGAGCCCATTGCGTCGAAGAACCGATTACTCACGACTTGCGCGTGCAGCACTCACGAGTATTCGGAATACGCCCTTGAGGGCAGCGTCTTCATGGGGGGAGCCGTCGTCCAGTGGCTCCGCGACGGGCTTGGAATCATTCGCGAATCCGTCGATATCGAATATCTCGCCGGCAAAGTCAGCGACAATGGCGGCGTCTATCTCGTCCCTGCCTTCGCCGGGCTCGGCGCGCCGCACTGGGATGCGTACGCCCGCGGCACCATGGCCGGCCTTACCCGCGGATCAAACGCAAGCCACATCGCCCGCGCCGCGCTCGAATCGATCGCCTACCAATCCTACGACGTCCTCAAGGCGATGGAACGTGACTCCGGCATCCAATTGAAAGAGCTCCGCGTTGACGGAGGAGCCTCTACCAACAACCTCCTCATGCAATTCCAGGCAGACCTTCTCCAGGTCCCCGTCGTCCGGCCGAAAGTCACCGAGACCACGGCGCTCGGCGCCGCCTACCTCGCCGGCCTCGCCGTTGGGTTCTGGAAAAACCAGGAAGAAATCGCCGGCCAATGGAGCGTGGAAAAAACCTTTGAACCCCAACGCCCTGCCGACGAAATGGAAAAACTCCGCGTCGGCTGGGACAAAGCCCTGGATCGTGCCCGCGACTGGGAAGCACATAACTAATCAATCGAAAATCCAAAATTGATATGAACCGCAACGAAGTTATCACTGAACTGAAGAACCACAGCGAACCCTACGATTTCCTCGTCATCGGCGGAGGAGCCACCGGCCTCGGCGTCGCTCTAGATGCCGCCAGTCGCGGCTACAAAACCGTCCTCGTAGAACAAGCCGACTTTGCCAAAGGCACGTCGAGCCGCAGCACCAAGCTCGTCCACGGCGGTGTCCGCTACCTCAAGCAGGGTAATATTTCCCTCGTCCTCGAGGCCTTGCACGAGCGTGGTCTCATGTGTGAGAACGCTCCGCACCTCGTCCACCACCTCTCGTTCATCGTACCGATCTACACCTGGTGGGAAGGCCCATTCTATGGCATCGGGATGAAAATTTACGACCGGCTCGCCGGTAAACTCGGCCTCAAGCCATCCGAGATTCTCTCTCGCGAGGAAACCCTCAAACGCATTCCGACCCTCGAACCCGAGGGCCTCCAGCGCGGTGTGATGTATTACGACGGCCAATTCGACGACTCCCGTCTGGCTGTCAATCTCGCCCAATCCATCTTCGACCGTGGCGGCATCGCGGCGAACTACCTCAAAGTCACCCGACTCATCAAGAACGCCGACCTCGTGGAAGGTGCCGTCGTCCACGACGCCGAGACCGGCGAGGAAATCGAGATCCACGCTCGGGCCGTCATCAATGCCACCGGCGTCTTCTCCGATGGCGTTCGGAAAATGGACGAGCCCGACGCCCGCGACGTGATCACTGCCAGCCAGGGGGCCCACCTTGTGCTACCCAAGGAATTTCTACCAGGCGACAGCGCGATCATGGTCCCGCAAACTCCCGACGGTCGCGTGATGTTTGCCGTGCCATGGCACGACCACGTCGTCGTCGGCACCACCGATGCCGAAGTCGACCACATCGATCTCGAACCCAAACCGATGGAAGAGGAAATCGGCTTCATTCTCGCCGGTGCCGCAAAGTATCTGGCCAAGGCTCCGAAACGCTCTGACGTCCTCAGCATCTACGCCGGTCTCCGTCCGCTCGTGCGCACTGGCGATGCCAAGAGCACTGCGGCCATATCCCGAGACCATACGATTCTCATCTCGAACTCCGGCCTTCTCACGATCGCGGGCGGCAAATGGACGACCTATCGCAGGATGGCCCAGGACGCTGTCGATCAGGCCGAGCTCATGGCTGGCTTCGACCGCCGCACGTGCAAAACAGAGCACCTCCAAATCCACGGTTGGACCAATCAGAAGGCCGCCAATCCGAACCTCGCCGTCTATGGAGCCGACGAAAAGCTCGTCCAAGCCATCGCTGACTCTGATCCGAAGCTCGCGGAACCGCTCCACCCAAAGCTCCCATACATAAAAGCCGAGGTGATCTGGGCGGCGCGCGAGGAAATGGCCCGCACCGTCGAGGATGTCCTCTCGCGACGCACCCGCGCACTCCTTCTGGGCGCAAAATCCACCCTCGAAATCGCCGCCGAAGTTGCCGCCCTCATGGCCGTGGAACTCGGCCAGGACAAGGCGTGGGAGGAAAAGCAGGTCGCTGACTATAACGCCCTTGCTGACGGTTACATCCTCAAATAGCCACCGACTTGAGCATTCCGTAGCCACCTGAAGTCGCCAGGGGCGCATCTCCGAAAGTTGCCAAGCTGAACTACAAAACTAAATAAGAGTAAAGAGAAGCCATGCAATGGCTGATAAAGGTTCAGGGACTTGAAGCGAACAAGGAAAAAGCGCGATGGCAGTCAGGCTGGATCGCGGAGCATTCGCACTGGAGTCGGCGGCGATAGGCTTGGGTCTGGACCGGGCCGAAGAAGTTGTCGGTGTGGCTGATGGGGCACTCTGGACATGGAACTTGATTAAAGATCGCTTCTCCGAAGCGACCCAAACCTTGGATTTCTATTACGGCAGCGAGCACCTCTGGAGCCTCCCCCGCCATCTTCACCCCGGTTGCTTCCAGTTCGGTGGAATCCGCCTGCGGCCAATTTCACTCTCCTCGTGTGCACGCCCACAGACGCGTAATCGACGTTACGCTCAAAAACAACACCCTTCAGTTCCTTTGAAACGGATTTTTGCACGTATCGGAGATGCGCCCGTCGCCAGGGTATGCTTGGAACAAGAGTTGCTTCCCCCAAGCGGATTTGAATAAGTTACGCGGCTGTCCGTATTGATTCCTGATGATTCCTTTCACCATTCGTCCAACCCAGCCCGCTCCTGCCTCCTTGAAGCCGGGCTATCAGGTTCAATTGGACGGGTTGCGTGGGCTGGCAATATTGTCGGTGCTCATCCACCATTTTGAAGTCCATATGCCGCTGTGGCTGGACTGGGGGCCGGTTGGAGTGCGGCTCTTCTTTTTGCTCAGCGGTTATTTGATTACGTTGTCGGTGTGGAAAATCATCCAGCCGGATTTAGCTGCTGGCGCGCTCTGGAAAGGGATTGGCAGCTTTCATCTCAAGCGGGCAGTCCGACTGCTGCCAGTGCTTTATTTGATGCTGTTTGTTGGCGTCCTCATGGGATTGCCAGAGATCCAAGAGGGATTTGTTTGGCACGCTGCTTTCCTGACTAATTTCTATACTCTTGCGCAGGATGAATGGCCGGGCGCGGCGTCACACCTGTGGTCGCTGTCGGTACAGGAGCAGTTTTACGTTTTTTGGCCATTCCTTTTGATCGTGGTGCCGAGACGTATTTTACCGTGGACGCTGCTGGGGCTTGTTTTGTTTGCTTTCGGCTATCGGTATTATTGTTGGAGTACCGATGCGTCCGTTCTAATGCGCTGGCTGATGCTGCCCGGCGTGATTGATAGTTTTGCTATGGGCTCCTTGGTGGCATGCTGGAAATCGGCTGGACAACCATTTTCCATCACCAAGGGTTGGACTCGGCATGCATGGATGCTTGCAGCCATCGCCGCCTATTGTGGTGCGCGGGTGCTGCGCCTTTTTACGTTCCCATCCGAGTCCCCGCCCGCCTGGCTTGCGATCGTTGAGTCCCTTGAGAACTTCGCTCTCGCATGGGTGCTATTGCGCACCGTCGCCGGCTGGAACGGGTGGCTGGGTGCGCTACTAAGTAACCGCTGGCTGTGCTATATCGGGAAGATCAGCTTTGGCCTCTATATCTTCCATGTGTTGATTCACGTGGCATTCTCGCCGTGGTTAACGACGTTCGGAATCTTGGACAGCCGTGCACGGGCAATCATTTTGATCCTTGGCACACTCGGAGTCGCATCGATCTCGTGGCACTCCATGGAAGCTCCGCTCTCGGCGTTAATGAAGCGGCGGCGCACACCCCGCAAGAATACGAGTGACACCGCTGAGGGGAATGCGTCCCCCACGAATCCTCACGAAATTTGAAGTCTGCGAAGGAGTGCGGAGAAAAACTTCACTCCAGCTTCCAGGTCATCGACGGAGAGGAATTCGTCTTTCGTATGCGCCTGCTCAATAGAACCAGGCCCGACGGCGACAGCAGACATGCCCTGCGCTGCAAAGCTCGATCCGTCACAAAACCACGGAGCCCCCACGCACTTCGCTCCGCATTGGAGCATGGCCTCAATGACACGATGATCCGGCGGGGTGAAAAGCGGTGGCGATTGCGAAAACTCAATCGTGAGTGTCGGATCAAGCTGCCGCAGTCTGGTAAAAACGGGCTCAACGTCCTGACCCGGAATTGTCCGCATATCGAGGGTGCATTCGCAGGCATCCGGCACGACGTTTATTTTTGATCCGCCCGCTATGGTGCCTGCGCTGATTGTAGGTGATCCGAGAACCGGATGGCTCAAAGATCTTAAAGACGGCGCAATTTCATCTCTGACACATCTTAAAACATCCGCCATGGCGAAAATGGCATTCCTTCCTTTTTCCGGCGTCGAGGCATGAGAAGCGCGGCCCGATGTTCTGACGGTAGCCCAGACACACCCCTTGGTCGTATGGACGACGTCCAAGTCCGTTGGCTCCCCGGCGATGACAAGATCAAATTGCATCCTTGCAGCGAGCGCCTTGGAGCCCAGCAACCCGGTTTCCTCACCCATCAATCCCGCGAACCAAATCTCGTAAGGAAGGTCAGCGATCCATGCGGCGCATTCCTTGATCGACCACAGCATCGCAGCCATCGACCCCTTGGTGTCACTCGCCCCCCGGCCCCAGATTTTTCCCTCTTGAACGGTTCCGCCGAAAGGATCGATCGTCATGCCGCTCACACCCACGGTGTCCGTGTGCGGCGCAAAGAGCAGCCTGGGTTTTCCGGAACTGTTTGATGGAAATCTTGCGACGACATTGGGTCGGCCCGTGAGCACTTCATGTAACTCGACCTGCGCTCCGAGCGCAGTAAGAAACTCCTGCAAGTATGCTGCCATCGCGCCTTCTCCGGTTGCCGCAGGGCCACAGTTCCCATCGGGATTGACGCTGGGGATCTGGATCAGCTGCTGTAGTAGCTCGACGGGGTTTTTCGGGATCATTTGTGCAGGCTCCTATACCACGTTACAAACTTCGGAATACCATCTGGAATCTTGGTTGTCGGTGCATACCCGAGCAACCGCCGCGCTTTGGAAATGTCCGCGCTGGTGAGCGGCATGTCACCCTTTTGCTCAGGGAGTTGCTGGATCACGGCAAATTTTCCGGTGGCGTCTTCGATGGAAGCAATCAACTCGTTGAGCGTGGTCGTCTCGCTTTCACCGAGGTTAAAAATATCAAATGGCACAGCGTCATAGGTGGTTGCTGCTACGACGCCCTGCACAATATCGTCAACATACGTATAGTCGCGGCGGGTATTGCCATCACCGAACTTTGGAATCGGAATTCCATTTTCGATGTGGTGCGTGAACTTGAAGATCGCGAGGTCTGGCCGCTGGCCTGGACCATAAACAGTGAAAAACCTGAGGCACACGACGTTCATGCCATACAAATTCGAGTAGTTTCCGCAGAGGTGCTCACCAGCGAGCTTCGTAGCTGCGTATGGGCTCAAGGTTTGCGGCAGCGGAAGATCTTCCGAAAATGGAACCACCTTGGATAACCCATAGACGGAGGAACTCGACGCAAACACGAATTTCGTGACACCCGTCGCGCGCGAGGCCTCCAGCAGATTGAATGTGCCGGTGATATTTGTATCAATGTATGCCTGGGGGTCCTCGATCGACGGCCGCACGCCGGCCCGGGCCGCAAGGTGAATTACCGTGTCAAACCGGCCCTGTTCGAAAATTTCCTGCACGGCAGAAAGATCTGTGATATCGCCCTCATGCACCCGCACCGAGTCGGGGAAAGCCGCCACATTGGCACGCTTGATCGCAGGGTCGTAGAAATCGTGAAACACATCCAGGACCTCGACGACGTGCCCAACTACGGCCAATGCCTGTACCACGTGCGATCCGATAAATCCGGCGCCGCCGGTGACTAGGACTTTCATTTGTTGAGAGTAGTGAGGACATAAAATTGATCGCAAGGATTTTCAGCCACCGCATGTCTCACGCCGTATGTTTCCAGTAGATCCGCCAGCCACCGTAAATCAAAATCAAGGCGAAACTCACTGATCCGCCCGTGATCTACCCTGACTGGAATTTTCGATTGCGTTTTGCCGTGCGCAGAGTCGTAGGATTGTGGTTATGTCTTCGGGTCTTATGCGAATTCTTTCCGGCATCCAGCCTTCCGGCAAACTGCACATTGGTAACTATTTCGGGATGATGCGTCCCGCCATCCAACTTCAGGACGAAGGCGAGGCATTTTACTTCATTGCCGATCTCCATGCGCTGACCACCGTGCGCACGGGCGATGACCTCCGAAACTATAGCCGAGACCTCGCGCTGGACTTCCTCGCCTGCGGACTGGACCCTGCAAAGGCTTGTTTTTTCCGGCAATCGGCCGTCCCCGCCGTTACGGAACTCGCGTGGATCCTGAGCACAGTGACGCCCATGGGATTGCTTGAGCGGTGTCATTCTTTCAAAGACAAAACGACACGTGGGTTGGCGGCGTCGCATGGGCTGTTTGCCTATCCGGTGCTGATGGCGGCCGATATTTTGATTTACGACAGTGACGTCGTTCCGGTCGGCAAAGATCAAAAACAACATCTGGAAGTCACCCGAGACATTGCGGTGAAGATCAATGAGCTGTACGGCAGCGTCTTAAAACTTCCCGAAGCCAGCATCCGGGAGGAATCCGCATCGGTCCCTGGATTAGACGGCGCTAAAATGAGCAAGAGCTACGGCAATACCATAGAAATTTTCGAAGAAGAGCGATCGCTTAAAAAGAAGATCATGGGGATTCCGACCGATTCGACGCCGGTGGAGTCACCAAAAGCCACCGATACCTCGACGATCCTGGCGCTGTATCAACTCGTCGCATCCGCGGGTGACTACGGCACGATGCGTGCGGACTTTAAACGCGGAGGCGTCGGATATGGGGATTTCAAGAAACGCCTGCTCGGCGCGGTGTGGGAGTATTTCGCTCCCATGCGCGCCCGCCGAACAGAGCTCCTCGCTGACCCCGGCTATGTGGATAAAGTGCTCGCTGCGGGTGAGGAAAAAGCCAACGCAATTGCTGATTCCGTGCTGTCCCGCGTTCGCTCGGCGGTCGGGTTGCGCTGATCCGGCTTTCTCAGACTGCTCTACCTCCTCCACTTGCGGGCAGCACTGGCTGGTTGCGCCGGTGTCGGCGTGGGGTCGGACAATGCAGTCACCGCACCTGCCGGTGTCGGTCGTGGGCGGGTCGCCGGAGCGGGCATGGGCTTGGGTTTTGGCGGAGGAACTTTCGCTTTCAGATTGGATTTCTCAATCACCGGAATCTTTCGAAGCACCTCAGCCCTAACGGAAACAACACCTGCTTTGGTCATATCGATTTTTTTCGCCGCCTCGAGACTCAAATCCAGAATGCGACCTTTAATGAAGGGTCCGCGGTTGTTGATACGGACAATCACTGACTTCCCGTTGTTGAGGTTGGTCACACGCACCATCGTATTAAATGGCAGCGTTTTATGAGCAGCCGTAATGTCGGATGCCCGGTAGATTTCGCCGTTCGCTGTCTTACGACCAATCCATCTCCCGTAGTAGTAGGAACTTTTCCCGGTAAGCACCGAAACGGGCTTTGGATCGTAAACCGTCGGAAGCGGGGCCGCGCCAACGCCGCTGCGGGGGGCAGTAGCGAGGTCATCAACGATGATTCGGCGAGGCGGTGCTCCACACCCGACTAACGCAAAGGTAATAACCATCACCGCCGCGACCCGATGGGACGTCCGGCGTTTTGCGGGTGGATACGGAAGCAACAAGAGGGATCTCACTAATCGGAAGGACTAGTGGATTCTGGACGCGTCTCGTCTTGGAGGCAATCCCAGAGTCACTGCGCGCTGCGCCCGTTGGGTAATGTCAGCGCCAGTGTGACATCCTGATCGAGCCCTCGACCGGACTCAAAACTCAAAAACTTCCCAGCTGGCATTGAGGCCTGAAAACCAACGTCGTCGGGTATTATGAAAGCATTCCCCTATCGCGGCTAATGAGCCGAATATGAGTTTTTCGGGCTCACTAAATTTTTCTCATGACTAAGTTTCAGCCACCACCACCTGCGCCGCGGATCTTGAGTGCGCGGCAGGAGAACGATCTACCAAAAATGGTGAAGCAATTTGGCTCAAGGATTCACGCGGTGCATCTGCGCTGCACGAAACACGAAGCCGATGGTTCATTTTTTGAAGTGGACCACCTGGGTGGATCTGTCGATATGCCTGCGGTTCTAAGCGCCCTACTCGACGAACAGGATCGGCGGATCGCAGAAGCACGTCGTGACTGGCAACTAGCCTTCCGCCCAGATCACGGGCACACAATGATGGATGATCTTGCCAAAGCCCAACCGTTAAACCCCGGCTACACCTGTATCGGGCGCATGCGTGGGCTGGCCGAACTGCGCGGGTTGATGCATGGGTAGTGGTTCATGCGCTAGATCTTCCTGCGCTGTTCCCTCGCCGCGGCTTCGCGGAGTTTGTCCTTTTTACTTTTTCGGCGACCTTTGATACCGCCCGTGCCGGGGGAGGGTTGTGGGACCTGGTCGGTGGGTTCAAAGCCGGGGATTTGTTCGCGGGGGATCCTCAGTCCGTTTCGCTTTTCTATCAGGGCGAAGTGCGGGTCGGATTCGGCGGTGATGAAGCTGACGGCAATGCCGGGTTCTCCCGCACGGCCGGTGCGGCCAATGCGGTGGATGTAATCAGTCGCGGAGCGCGGCAGGTCGTAATTTACCACGGCGGGTAACTGCACAATGTCGAGTCCACGGGCTGCAAGATCGGTGGCGACGAGCACGCGGATGGCGGAATTCTTGAAATCAGCGAGCACTTTGCCGCGCGCTTCCTGACTGAGGTCCCCGTGGAACGAGTGGGCGGCGATGCCATAGGGCCGCAGTTTTTCGGCCACGTGGTCGGCGGCATACTGGCGTGCAACGAAGACGAGGACGCGCGGCCAATTTTCGGTGGTGAGAAGGTGGCGCAGCAGGGGTGTGCGCTTCGCGGTATCCACGCGGATGGCGCGTTGCTCAATGTCCGGTGGTTCTGTGAAATCAGGGTCGATCCGAATGCGGGTAGGTTCGTGGAGGATCTCCGCGGCGATCGATTCCACCGCGGTCGGAAAGGTAGCAGAGAACAGGAGTTTCTGGCACTGCTTCGGCAGCAGCATGAGGATACGGGAAAGTTCTACCGAAAATCCGAGATCGAGCATGCGGTCGGCTTCATCGAGAACCAGCGCTGCGACGCTGGAGAGCTTCAACGCATTACGGTCAACGAGATCAAGCAGGCGCCCCGGAGTGGCAATGAGAAAATCAGCACCCCCGCGCAAGGCCATCATCTGGGGATTGATCGAGACGCCGCCGACCGCGCTGACAACTTTTACCCGTTCGGGAAGGTGACTGGCACAATCTTGCACCACGTCACGAACCTGTGCAGCGAGTTCGCGCGTCGGCACGAGGATGAGCGTGTGAAGGCGCCGAGGTGGCTCGTGGCGCGTCTCGTGCCAGAGCTGGAGCAGCGGAAGCACGAACGCCGTGGTTTTCCCCGAGCCCGTTCGAGCTGTCGCAAGCACATCGCCTCCCGTCAGCACCACAGGGATCGCCGCGGCCTGCACGGGCGTGGGAGTGGAATATTGGCTAGCGGCGCGAAGCAATGGAACCGATAGGCCGAGCGAAGAAAAGGGCATGATCCGTTTCTATTTCCGATTTCCGCCGCTGGCAACGATTCACCCGCGACGCGGACAAGAATCTTCACACCCGCCAGAGCGAACTTTCTTTTCGTCAAGCGGAAAGGATCGGCTTACCGTCGGGATCGTGAAACTCACCATCTTCTTATCCCTGGCTATCGCCTTGAGTATTGGCTTGGGTGACGTGCATGCCGCGCAAATCCACGTGATTGCGCCCGGCGAGCAAATCGGACGGCTAGTCGCGCTTTACGGAGTGAGTGAGGACGCCATTCTCGCGGCAAATCCGCTTTTGCAACCTCCGCTCCAGCCAGGCATGCAAGTTCAAATTCCGGATGGTGCCGCGATCGAAACACCGCCGCTGATAGCGGCGGTGCCACCCGCATCTGCTTCGCCAGCAATCGCACCGCGCTCGTCGGTCGCAGATGCAATTGCACTCCCCGCGTCCCTCGAAATCCGCTACAACGGCGGGTGGAAACCGCCTGGGGAATCTTCCTCTTGGAAGATGGATTGCTCGAACACCGCTCGATGGATTGTCCGGGCAACGCAAGGCGTGGAACTCCCGCGTACTGCATCCGGGCAGTACGAATCGCTGCGTCAAAAAAAGCGTCTGTGGCGGGTAAGACCCAATGCACGAGCGCTACGCAAGGCGCTACGGCCCGGTGACCTCCTCTTTTGGGAACACACCTACCGCCCCGTCCGAAAACCTCCGGTCACTCACGTGATGGTGTATTTGGGAACGGACTCGTCAGGGCGCATGCAGATGGCCGGCTCGCAAGGATCACGCGGGGTGGATACTTATACTTTTGATCCCACATTGAAGATGGGAAGCTATCCGTTTTTCCTGTGGTTCCGCCGGGAAGGCAGTTTTGTGGCATACGGCCGCCCCTGACAGATTCAATTTCCAGCCAAGAGAAACGCATGACAGCAAAAAACGCCCTCGCCAGCGAGACTTCGCCGTATTTGCGGCAGCATGAATCCAATCCGGTAGATTGGCATCCGTGGAGCGAGCGGGCATTTGAGAAAGCGCGGCAGGAAAATAAGCCTGTCTTTTTATCCATTGGCTACTCGACGTGTCATTGGTGTCACGTCATGGCCCACGAATCCTTCGAGAATGCCGACGTCGCATCGGTGCTCAACGAATATTTTGTTAGCATCAAGGTGGACCGTGAGGAACGACCGGACGTGGATCGGTTATACATGGCATTTGTCCAAGCGACTACCGGTAGCGGCGGTTGGCCCATGAGTGTGTGGCTCACACCCGAGGCGGAGCCGTTTTTTGGAGGCACGTATTTTCCGCCTACAGATCGCTATGGACGTCCGGGATTTGTAACGGTGCTTGAGCGGATTGCCGAACTCTGGTTCACCGGCCGGGAGCAGCTTCTTGCGCAGGCGGCGGACGTGGTGCAGGCACTCGTGGAATCGAATGCCACCGTGGAACCCGGTGATATTCCGGGACAGGACGCGCTGGTGCGTGCGGCGGATGCTTTTGTTAAATCATTTGATTCGATGCATGGAGGCTTTGGTGGAGCACCCAAGTTTCCGCGTCCTTCCGTGTTAAATTTTCTGTTCCGCCGGGCGCACACAACCGGCTCGACTGCAGCACCCAATGAGGTCCTGCACGTTGCGTTGCACACGTTGCGAAAGATGGACGCCGGTGGAATGCATGATCAAATCGGCGGGGGGTTTCACCGCTATTCGGTGGATGCGCAATGGCATGTGCCGCATTTCGAAAAGATGCTCTACGATCAAGCCCAACTCGCGAACTCGTTCCTAGATGCCTGGCTGATCAGCGGCGATGACTCGTTTCTCGTGCCAGTCCGTGATACGCTCGACTACGTCCAGCGAAACTTGACACATGCCGAGGGCGGATTTTTTTCGGCGGAGGATGCCGATAGTTTGAGAGAACCCGGCAAATCCGAGTATGCCGAAGGAGCGTTTTATGTCTGGTCGCAGACAGAAATCGAGGCGTTGCTTCCAGCGGATGTCTCCGCGCTGGCCATCCGTCATTGGGGTTTGGATCCGAAGGGGAATGTGCCTGCTGCCAGCGATCCCCAAGGCGAATTCCAGGAGCTGAATATCCTCATCCGCCGGGATGGCATCGCCGAATCAGCCTCCGCGCTAGGCATCCCGGAAGCACACGCCCGCGAAATGCTGGAAACCGCCCGCCGGATGCTATTCGATGCGCGCGAGCGGCGGCCCCGTCCGCATCTCGACGACAAGATTATCACCGCGTGGAACGGGTTGATGATTTCGGCATTCGCCCGGGCAGGAGCGTGTCTAGGCGAGTCACGGTATTTAGATGTGGCGCGCGTGGCCGCGGACTTCATCAAATCGAAGCTCACCGGAACAACGCCGGCCGAACTCTATCGCACCTGGCGCGATGGCATCCGCGGCGACATTCCCGCCTTCGCGGAAGACTACGCATTCCTGATTCAAGGTTTATTGGACTTATACGAGGCCGCATTCGAAATCGATGATCTTCGCTGGGCGATTGAGCTGCAGGAGCGACAGGATGCACAGTTTGCCGATGCCACTGGGAGTGGATACTTCACGGGTGCAGCGGGTGATCAACTGGTTCCCGTGCGCACAAAGGAAGACTACGATGGTGCCGAGCCATCCGCCAGCGCGGTCAGCGCAATGAACCTGCTTCGCCTTGCAAGGATGCTGAATCAGAGCACGTATGCCGAGGCAGCGGGACGCATTCTGGCAGGTTTTTCATCACTCATGAAGCGCTCGCCTACCGCTGTGCCGCAGATGCTTTCCGCGCTGGAACTCTATCATTCGATTCCGCAGCAAGTGGTCATTGCGGGGAAAATCGGAGCGCCAGATACTTTGGCGCTCGCGGTTGCTGTGCGGAAGGGTTTTGCTCCGAATACATCCGTGATGCTGGCGGATGGAGCCGAAGGCCAGACATTTCTCGCGAGACACGTCGATGGGATATCCGCAATGGCGCCGTTGCACGGAAAGGCAACGCTCTATCGGTGTGAAAATTTTTCGTGTCAGCCCCCGGTCACGCTCGCTCAGATCATGCGCGGTTCGTAGTTGGGTCATATTTTTCTCGCCATTCCTGCGATCCTGATTCATCGATTGGGAACGATGGCTTCGCCGCAAAACACAATCGCAATTGTTTACGACTACGATCAAACGCTGAGTCCAAACTACATGCAGGACGAAGCGATCTTCCCGCATTTTGGGATCAACTCGAAGAGTTTTTGGGAACGCTGTGGAGAGCTTGTCCAGCAGGGTGGTTACGACAACGAGCTGGCTTACATGAAGGTGATGCTCGATTACCTTGAGATGGACCGGCCCACCAATGCCCAGCTCCGGGAGCTGGGCGGCAAAATGAATTTCTACCCGGGTCTCCCCGAGATGTTCGAGGAATTTCAATCGGCTCTACTCACACCGGAGCAAGTGGCGCACGGAATTACGGTTGAGCACTATATCATTTCCTCCGGGCTCAAAGTGCTCATCGAGGGCAGCCGCCTTGCCAGTTATGTGCGTGCGATTTTCGGCTGCGAGTTTGCTGAGGATGAAAAGGGGCGCATAAGTTTCCCGCGCCGGGTTATCAGCCATACCCAAAAAACCCAGTACCTTTTCCGCATCAATAAAGGCATGCTCGATATGGCCGATGATGTGAACGACCACATGCCCGCCGAACTGCGACCCGTGCCATTCACGAATATGGTGTATGTCGGCGACGGCCCGACGGATGTCCCCTGTTTCACGGTGATGCGGCGTAATGGCGGTCAGGCGATCGCTGTTTACAATGCGGAGGATCCGACGCGTTCGAGCTTTAAAAAATGTTACCAGTTGTGCGTGCACGCCGATCGGGTCAAAAACATCGCTCCCTCCGACTTCAGGCAGGGCAGTCATTTGCGTCTCCTCCTCGAGGAAATGGTTCATGAAATTGGTGACCGTATTGTGCAACGACGACGGTCCGACATGGAAGCCGGCACCGTGCGCGCTCCGAAATTTTAGGTGGGGCGGTAGTCGCGGCCACACGCATTTGTGATCATTCTCGACACCCTCGGGCCAATCCTGCTGCTCATTGCGTTAGGTGCGGCGCTTGCACGCTGGAAATTTCTTGGCGAGCAGTTTCAAGCGGACCTGAACAAACTGGCATTTTGGATCGCGTTGCCGGCGATGATTTTTGAAAATGTCGCCAACGCTGGAACGCCGGGCAGTCAAACGTGGTGGCTTTTACTGACCACATTCGGAACCACGGTGACGATTTTCGGTGCCACTTGGCTCGTCGCCCCGCTTTGCGGCATGTCCCCACAGACACTCGGGAGCTTTGTCCAGGCAGCGTATCGCGGAAACCTTGTCTATATCGGCGTTCCAGTGCTCGCGTATGCATTCGTTGTTTACCCCGAAGCTGAACGCAGCGGACACATCGCCACCGCGCTGCTAGCCATGGCACCCACCACCGCGTTCTACAATGTGCTCGCGGTCATCGCGCTGCAATCGGGCCGGGACAACTCCGCCGGCATTGGCACCATGCGTTTGGTCGCGATCGCATTGATTCGGAACCCGCTGATCATTGCATGTGTCGGAGGAATCATCTTCGCCGTTTTCGGGATTCCCCTGCCTCGCTTCGTTGATCGTTCTTTGCAGGCGCTTGGTTCAGCCGCGGTGCCCGTATCGCTGCTTTGCATTGGCGGCGCGCTCGCTTCGATGTCTCTCTTGGGAAATAGAAAAATCATAACACTAGCCTCTCTCATCAAGGTAGGCATCAGCCCGCTGGTTGCCTGGGCAATCGGCTCAGC
>JBDNGG010000287.1:0-1329 GCA_041689405.1 Terrimicrobiaceae bacterium
AATCTGGATCTTCAGCGAGGAAATCCAAGCATTTGACCTCACGAGCTTTCATAATTCTCACTGCGAAGATGATATGCGGTATCGAAAAAATGTCAAAATCCAAGCTGGGCTTCAGGCACCTGCAGACGGGAGCGTGCAGCGGGTTCCGAACTAAACAGGATGGACACGATTGTGATGATGGGCGGGATGATGCGATGCGATTTATCGCACACGGAGGACGCGGAGGGGCGATACAAAGCTGAAAGCTGAAAATTGGAAATTGGAAATTGGAAATGGGATGCAGGCGGAGAATATTCGATTCGAAAAACTCCGGGACCGGCGACTCATCGTGCCATCTGCAAACCGGTTTGCGAGTGGCGAGTGGCGAGTGGCGAGTGGCGCTTGGCGAGTGGCGAGTGGCGAGTGGCGAGTGGCGAGTGGCGAGTGGCGAGTGGCGAGTAGATCGTCATCCCGGGTGAAGAGAGCATGACCCAGGGCGTATGCACGGTCTAGCAGCTCGGGGTCGTCCATTCGTGCGCACCCGTCTTCCTGCGCCGTGATTACGTGCACGCCTGCTGCAGAGAGTGTGCGGGAGATCGCTCGGGGGACATGAACGTCCATGTGGAGCGCAAAACTCATTTGGATTCCGTTAGGAATCTATGCAAGCGGCTAGCGAGGGGTGAGTCTTCGAACAGTCGTGCCGCTGCGTCGGCTGATGCAAGACTGTTCCGGATCTCTGCGTCCATGGTAGAACGGTTGTCGTGGTAGTAGGCAAGGGCACCATAGATCTGCGCGAGGCTGAGTTGTGGATGTTGCCAGTTGATTTCTTCCGGACTCCATCCGTAAGCAATGTGATCCCGCACGACTTCGATTACTTTGGTGTTGCTGTCGTCGATCCAAGCTCGACCAGAGGTGTCGATCACGACGTGGGAAAATTCGGCAGCGGAGTTCACCAGTTTAGATTACGGGAATTCTGAGAGGAATCAATGGTGGAAAGCGGGGCGCGCTCCGCGCGAGTTCTCAGTTGTTGGTTGTTGGTGCCGAACTAAACAGGATGGACAAGATTTTGCTGGATTAACGGGATATACGATGCGGTTTTTTTGACAACACCGGAGAGGTGGGACTGCCCGGGATAGCCTGCGGCAATATCCGCAGCCCGCTAGGGTGAACTGAGCGGCTTCCTGCTTGGAGAGCGATACAGCTCGGAGAGGAGCGAAGGAAGCAAAATGAACAGAATGGGAATACAGGATTTAATCCCTGGGATGCGGGCGGAGATTTTTCGATTCGAAAAGCTCCGGGACCGGCGACTCATCGTGCCATCTGCAAACCGGTTTGCGAGTGGCACGGCGA
>JBDNGG010000288.1:0-1683 GCA_041689405.1 Terrimicrobiaceae bacterium
ACAGCGGCAGGTCTCTCGGTGAGCCATCATCGGGCACTGTTTTGTGAGCAGTTTGGATTGAGTCCCGGACGACATTTGCTTCAACTACGGATGGTATATGCAAGGAAGTTGCTGCGTGAGACCCGGTTGCCAACGAAGCAAGTTGCATCCTACAGCGGATATAAAGACGTTGTTTCCTTCCACCGTGCCTTTGTGAAAACGTGCGGAATTACCCCAGGCAAATTTCGAACCGAGCGCCCGAGTGTGGTCTGATCCATCGTGGGGTGAGGGTAGACACTTTTCCGCCTGGCGGTTTTTCCATTGGCTATGTTCGGGCCGGAGCCCTGCGAAGAGGCCAAGAGCGATTGCTGTTCGATATTTCCGGGTTGTTCCGAAACGCGGGCGCGCGGGAAAGACTCGATGATGTGGCGATCTCCACCCGGAAGATAGAGACCTCCCGGCTCGAAAGGCAGCAGCACGGCGAATTTGATAAGGACGTTGGTAACATTGTGGCAATACCCGATTGCGCGGATCTTTCTGTTTTTGCTGACGGTACGACAGATCGCACCCATGGGATTGGAGTGATTGAGGGGGGTGCTGTCAGGACAATAGCGCTCGATCAGATTCATCAGGATAGTGGTAATGAAATATGACCTCTGAAAGTCTTTTGACCCGCAGGATAAAGCTGCGAACCTCTATCTTCCACGCGGTCGCTGTGGAGAAAAAAAGAGCTACTTTTATGAATAAACTTACAACGATTGCCATCCTCTTATCCGCGGCACTTCCCCTTGGCGCGGCGGTCCCACTGGTTTCTGAGGGAAAGCCGCTGGCGGAAATTGTCTTGGCGGCGGATGCATCCCCGAGCGTCAAGACGGCGGCCAACGAACTGCAACGTCATTTGGAAGCCATGTCGGGAGCCAAGCTGCCGATCGTGGCACAGGCGTCGTCCGCTGTCGCTAATCAGGTCTATGTGGGTGAGAGCGATGCGACACGGAAGCTGGGATTCACGTTGGATGACGTCAAATATGATGGATTCAAAATCGTTGCCGGGCAGAACCATGTCATCTTGGCCGGCAGGGAGATCTACCATTTTTCCAAGTCTTTTGCAAAGTTCAACGAGATCGAGAGGAGGTCCCGCCAAGAGTATTGGGAAAAGCTGATCGGCCAAAAATGGCGCTTCCCGCCGATCATCGATTACCGCGATTACAGCAAAGAATTCGGTTTTTTTGCCTGGGATGGAACGGGAACCCTTTATGCCGTTTACGATCTTTTGGAACAGCTTGGCATGCGCTGGTATGTGCCGATGGCCGATCTCGGCATCGTAATGCCGAAATTAACGAACATTAGTATTAAAGATCAGAACGTGACGAGGGAGCCGGAGTTTCCTGTTCGGGTTCTTCCCGATGTCAAGCTGGGACAATCCGCTGATGCGTTTCTCTGGAACAAATCCATGAAAGTCGGGACGGGAACAAACTCGTTCGTTCCAACCTACCACAGCGTCAGCGGCCCGACCAAGCTCTACACGACCGAACAGCCCCAGGAATACTACGGAAAAATTCAGGGCAAGACAGATTACGCCATCCCGAGATTGAGCAACGAGAGACTACGGGCGGACATGGTAAAGTATCTCGAGCTGGTGGACGAGCACTTCCCCGGCATGGATTATGTTGCCCTCGGCCAACCTGACGGTTGGTCGTTATTAGA
>JBDNGG010000289.1:0-1860 GCA_041689405.1 Terrimicrobiaceae bacterium
GCCAGAAGATCAATGCTCTCGCGACTCGCACGCAGGTTCAAGCCCGCGATGTTTTCGATCTCCACCACTTAGCGCGGTTTGCCGGAGCTGCCAAGGAATCGCCTCCCAGACTGGTGGCTCAGGCGATGGAGCAACTTTCCCTGATCAGCTTTGCAATGTTCATGGAACAGGTGGCGCCCTTCCTTCCTTCCGATCTGGCTGCGCACTACGGGACTCCCGAGGCATGGCGAAGCATGTCGGAGCAAGTTTGGAACGATCTTTCTGCGGCGCTGCCGCCCTCCGCGTCATGACTTCCGTTGGATTCTATCAAAAACTTAGTGGCCATAAGCGAATCACGACACGCGAAGCCTCGCAGTTGACGGGCTTGAGTATTCCCGCCGCCTCCATGGCCCTGCGCCGCCTCGCGGTCGGGGGACTGAGCACTCCTCTCAAGAAAGGCAACTGGCTCCTGGGCGTGCCATCGTCCAAGCCAGGCGCTTTGGTGACAGCCGCGGCCGAGCCTTATCAGGCCTATCTTTCCGGCTGGTCTGCCTTGCGACTGCACGACAGAATACAGCAAATCCCGCAAAAGCACTTCGCGATGACACTGGGCCGACCTGGCGAGATGGACATCGCGGGCACACAAATAGCCCTGCATACCATCACGCCCGCATTGTTTGGCGGCTACAGCTTCGATAGCCGGGTGGATGGATTTGTCGCAACGCCTGAGAAAGCGGTGTTCGACCTCGCTTACCTGAAGGCGATGAACCGAAGCCGCGTCAGCGCGAGTTTGCCGGAAGCCGATCTCAGCGGTCTGCAATGGAACGATGTTCGCCATTGGGTGCGCCTCATTCCCGCCTCGCGTGTGCGAGAAGCCGTCGAAAGAAACTTGGACAGAATGCGCCAGCAACACGCCGCAAACGCGGACTGAACCAGCAAAGTGCTGCTCCGGCCAGACTCGCCCTCTCTCGTCGGAGGTCATTATTGAGTTCGGAGCGGACGATTTGCTTCATCGTGGTATTCCGTATTGTTCGAGCCATTCGCAGGTCAGGGGCCGGGCGATCACGGCAGGGATCCGCTCTCGGGAATTCACACACTTCCTAATCGGCCTGTCGAAAATCCAAATGCGGCAACGGCGCGATATCTCGCACGCTAGCTCGGATCTCGTCTGTGACGGCACACCCCGAGGCGCGAGCTTCCTTGCGCGCCTGTAGCTCCAACCAAGTCTCCCCGAAGATCAGTTCACCCTCGCGCAGGAAGACCGGAGGGGGTCAGGCCTATATTTTAAATGTCGCTATCAGATTGGGTATCCTGCTGGGGTGCCCCATGGAGAGAGCGTTTGCTATCCAGGGATTAGTGGCCGTGGTTTCCCGTTTCAATTCACAGGCGATCTTGATTTTCCACGCTGCAGATTTTGGAGCAGCCAAGACCTCATCATGCGTCTTTTGGGCGCACCTCAACAACTTCTTGAGTTCCATTTCCCATTTCCCTTCCCTCAGCTCGCGGACCTCGTCCCCCTGCCACCCTTCTTTTTCCGGAATCCCGGCATACAGCGCTTTGATTTCCTTACGGTAATCGAGCGAGGCCAATGCCCACCCCGAACAATACCTCTGGGAGAGCTCATCGTGTTTACTCGGATCGCTTTCCTCCGCAGTCTCAAGATATTCGGCGTATTTGCTCATTCCCTTCACGGTGTCCGGAAAGTCCAAAGCACCCAAAAACCGTGCCCGGCTCAAACACAGAGGCGGTTTTTTTGAAAAAACTTCGGGTAACTTGAGAAAAGATAACCCTTGAGGTCCTCGACGCCGTGAATCTCCGCCCTCACGGGATTGAGGTGGATGTAGTTCACCAAGCCCAGAAGCGGACGCCCCTCTTCAATCA
>JBDNGG010000290.1:0-2246 GCA_041689405.1 Terrimicrobiaceae bacterium
GTCGGTGACAATGACCCCGCGAATGCCACCAAAGACGGTGTAGATCGTGGACAAAATTCCGACAATCAGGATCACTGGCCAGGTCCAGGACTCCGGCAGATGGAAAGCGGCCAAAATGAGTAGCGAAGGCGCATAAATGAGCGTCGCCATCCAACCCAGCCGCAGGAGAACGAAGATCCACGACGCCGTGATGCGCACGGGCCGTCCAAAGCTTTCCTCGACCACATCGTAAGGGTGGGTATACCCGGCGGTGAGATAGCGGGGGAGAAACCAGTAGCGCAGGACGAAATAGCAGGCCGGGAAAGTCGCCAGAAAAACCAGAGCGCGCAATCCATAGTCGAAGGTGATGCTGGGAAAAGCGATGAAGCTCGTCCCACTGAAAAGGGTGGCCGCGAGGCTGAGGCCGACCAGCAGGGTGCCCCAGAAACCGCTCATGCCGCCCCGCGTGGTGAAATAGTCATCCACGGATTCCTGCCGTCCGCGGCAGGCAATGCCGACTGCGACCATGGCAAGGACGTAAACGCAAACGATGATTTGGTCGATGGGATTCATCTCAATTGGATCAGTATTCCCGCAGCGTGGCACAAATGTGCTCGATGTCACGATGGCGCAACTGGTCAAGTTGCATGACCGTAAAGCATTAGATTGATCCGGGGCTCTGCCTGTGAGAATTTTTTCGCCATGCCGTCACTACCGTTCCTTTCCCTCCGTCTCTCGCTGGTCGCAATTCTCGCGGGTCTCCTTTCCGCATTTTTCGGGTCCACTCTGTCACAGGCGGCAGTTTTGACCTACGATGCCGCCGCCAATCCTGGCTGGTTCGCAACCGGTGCTTGGACCGGCGACCACACCACCTGGGTGTCGGGAGATTCGGCGGTCATCGATGTATCTTCGAATATCACCGTGAGCCTGACTGACAGCCCCAACGTTGCCAACCTCACCTTGGGTGGCTCTGCTACTCTAGCCCTGACAGGCGATACGTCCGTCAGAGTTCTCCAGATGTCTGGAGGCAATCTCTCCGTGACCAACGATCTTGGCGGTGTGATCATCTCAACCCGGGCGGTTATCCAAGGCGACTATACATTCGATACGAATGGCTGGCTTCGCGTGAACAGCACTGCCAGCCAAGCTTATGTGGGCACAGCTACGGTGCAAACCGGAAAAATCCATTACACTTATCCCGACGCTCAAATCGGAGCCGATTCCAACTTTATCATCACTGGAGGCGAGGTTACGATGGAGCGAACGGGTGCTGACATGGGCTCCTTGACCCTCAACGGCGGCGCTTTCATTTTGGGTCGGGACAATGCGAGCAGTGTTCACACATTCACCTTTACGATGTCCAGCTTGGCGGGGACAGGTTCGTCAGCGGAAATCAGAAGTCAAGGAACCGATCCAGCCAGCATCCACACCCTCGTGATCGACCAATCGGCCAGCACGACCTACGCCGGCAAACTTCTGGGTGCGCCGACGGTATGGTCCCGGCAGTTTGCCCGCACGGTGTTTCAAAAAGCGGGCATGGGAGATTTGACCTTGAGCGGGCAGATTGATCTTCCGCGCACAACCACGGTGTCTGGCGGACGGCTTTACATCAACAGCACCACCACTGCGTTCAGTGATGAAGTCGGCACGACCGCGATCAGCGTCGCGGGAGGGAGCCTCGGCGGCACGGGGACGGTCACGGTAACGGACGCTGCCGACGTGGTGGTTTCAGGCACGGGCAAACTGGTGGCCGGCATCGAAGGCGCGGCGGGCCGCACGACCTACGCGCTCCATGGGGGCACGCTGGATTTTTCCGAGGTGACGGCGGGCACCGGAACCGGCTGGCTCAAGTTTGATCTTGGCAGCCCCGCGACACCGGGCGTCACCTACGACCAGATTCGTCTCTCCGCAGGCGCACTGAGGGTTGGAGAGGGCCTTGACTTCGATGCCTTTGACTTCCATCTGCAGGAAGGCTTCAGCTACGGCACCTACATCCTCTTTGAGACCGGCAAAATCATCGGCGGATCTTTGGGTAAAGCAACGGGCAAGCTCGCAGGATTCGATAAGGGCAGCGCCGAATTGCGCATCGAGGGGAACAACCTGGTCCTGGCGGTGCTCCCTGCAGACGGCACCGGGATTCCGTCGAAAGACAAGCCGGTTCTCACGATCCAGAAGGAGGAGATGGAGAAGGACATGAATGCCTCGGAAATCATCTCTATTGGAGATCGGCGTGAGTTGTTCTGGGACGACGCCTTGGTCGATAACCA
>JBDNGG010000291.1:0-6014 GCA_041689405.1 Terrimicrobiaceae bacterium
AGCCGTGCCCATACCAATCGGCAAGAATGGCGGATCTCAGGCTTTTCTGTCGGTGCTCGCCCTGCCTTCTTCGTCCCCCCCTCATCAAGCATTGTCCCTTGCGCTCCACCTTTTGAGCCAAGAGTCCCTTTGCCGCTTCGCCGATGCAGGTGGCAATTTGCCGGTTCGCCAATCCGCGATCCCTGCGCTGATCGAGGGATGCCTGAATCATATTTCGAAGGAGTCCCTTTCCGCAGCCATAAAACAAGCTGATATTCAATGGCCTCACCACTTTTGGAGAAAAATGGAACACTCTATTCCACAAGACATCGCCAACGATTTGATGAATGCACGCACAAGTCCTTCCCGTATTTGTGAGTATTTTGCGAAAGCATTTCGGGAGCTTTCGAAAGCAAATGATTAGAAAAAAGAAAGATTATGGAACAACAAGACGCATTTTTTTATCAAGGTAAACAACTTTTGCAAATCGCCCTCCCGATGGGCGGTATCGGCGCAGGTTCGATCAGCTTGAACGGGCATGGGGGCCTTCAAGATTTCTCGATCCGAAATCGGCCTTCAATCGGGCCAGTTGCAGATCGGTTCGGAAACGGGCGCGATGCGGGGTTCGGTATCATCCGGGTTAATGGAAAAACGACCAAGCTGCTTGAGGGACCTTTTCCTCAGCAAAGAATTTACAATCTGGGCCTTCATGGAGTAGGGCATTTGCAAGGAAGATACGAGGGGCTTCCGCGATTTGCAGAATGTTCCTTTGAGGGATCTTATCCATTTGGAAGTGTGCAGCTTTCTGATCCGGCCATTCCGTTGGATGTCAAAATCACAGGTTGGAGTCCTCTCATTCCAAGGGATGATGTGAATTCCGGCATCCCCTGTACGATTCTGGAATACCAGTTTACAAACACAGGTAAACAAACCGTCGAAATGGATTTTGCCTACAGCTTATCCCACCTCTGCCCAGATAGTTCCGACGGGGAAAAGGGAATGCGAAACAGGGTGATGCAGGGAAAAGGAATCGTCTTTTCCAACACCGATTCGTCTGATTCTGAAAAGTTCGGCAGCGCCTCGGTCAGCATGATCTCGCCGCGCCCGCTAATTAAAGCCGCATGGCTGCGCGGCGGTTGGCTGGATGGTATTAGTTCACTTTGGAGGGAAATAACAACAGGAACTTTTTCAACAAACACCGGCAAAGCTTCAGCAGGGCAAAAAGGGCGAAATGGAGGCTCGTTGCTGATTAGGCATTCGCTGAAGCCGGGTGAAGAGATTACCTATCCTGTTGTAATTACGTGGTATTTTCCAAATTGCTTCTACGATGTTGGTTTCATCCGCCCCGAGGCCGAGCCCGATACAGCTGTCCGGTGGAGTCCGTTTTATGTATCGCAGTGGAAGGACGCGGAGGACGTTGCAAAATATGTCCACAAGCACTATAAAAGTCTTCGCCAGCGAACGCGCGCGTTCTGCGATGCGATCTTTTCATCCACTATCCCGCGCGTAGCGCTGGACGCCATTTCTGCTAACCTTGCGATTCTTAAATCCCCGACCATCCTTCGACAAAAGAATGGCAATCTCTGGGGTTGGGAAGGCTGCTTTACCGACGAGGGATGCTGCCACGGAAGCTGCACGCATGTCTGGAACTATGCTCAGGCCATCCCGCACTTGTTTCCACGCTTGGAGCGAACGCTGAGGGAGCAGGAATACCTCCGATCCATGGACGAACGTGGTCATGTCAATTTCCGCGCGGCACTACCCGACAGTCTCACTACGCATGACTATCATGCGGCAGCAGATGGCCAACTTGGCGGGATTATGAAGCTCTGGAGGGATTGGCATATCTCTGGCGACACGCCATGGATGAAAGGGCTTTATCCTTTAGCGAAGAAAAGCATCGAATACGCGATTTGCCAATGGGACCCGGAGAGAATCGGGGTTTTGGTGGAACCGCACCACAATACCTATGACATCGAGTTCTGGGGACCAGATGGAATGTGTAACAGCGTTTACGTCGGTGCGCTTATGGCGATGAGTCTTCTTGCAACCGCAGCCGACGATCATCCAGCAGTGGAGGATTACAAGAATCTGGCCCTCGCCGGAAGCAAGTTCATGGACGGACAACTATTCAATGGCGAGTATTACCAGCAGGACGTGCGCTACGCGGACCTGCGGGACAAATCGTTTTTGGAATCTTTGGCCGAGGCGGCTACAATCGCTGATAAATCGCTTTTGAAAATCCTGAAGTCGGAAGGGCCGAAATACCAGTATGGAAGTGGTTGCCTAACCGATGGAATCGTCGGTGTCTGGATGGCTTCGCTCTATGGAATTCCGACCCCTTTGGCATCCGAAAATGTTCGCAAGACGTTGAAGTCGATCTATCGCTATAATTTTCGATCGAGCCTTCAAGAACATTGCAATCCCCAACGTCCAGGCTACGCCATTGGAAAAGAATCGGGTCTTCTGATCTGCTCCTGGCCACGTGGAGGAAAGCCCACGTTGCCCTTTCCTTACAGTGATGAGGTGATGACCGGCATGGAATACCAAGTTGCCTCCCATCTCATCAGCGAAGGCCTTGTCAAGGAGGGACTCCGAATCGTTAAAGCGATTCGGTCCCGCCATGATGGAAGCGTAAGAAATCCCTTCAACGAATATGAGTGCGGTAATTTTTATGCGCGCGCTATGGCGAGTTTCTCCCTCTTGCAAGCACTCTCGGGATTTCGGTATTCCGCCGTAGAAAAAACATTGTGGTTCTCTCCAAAACTCTTGGATCGCCCGTTCCAAACC
Organism: Terrimicrobiaceae bacterium; assembly: GCA_041689405.1. Classification (GTDB taxonomy): domain Bacteria; phylum Verrucomicrobiota; class Verrucomicrobiia; order Chthoniobacterales; family JAATET01; genus JBDNGG01. Next base: position 2,770 of record JBDNGG010000291.1, read on the forward strand.
TTCTTCTGCACGGAAAGTGCGCACGGATCCATCCGTTTGGAAGCCAAAGCGCTCACAATATCGATCCTTGAAGGAGAACTCGCTTTAGAAAAAATCATATTTCAGCCGGGGGAAGACGAGGTCACTTTAAGCAAAATCATCACTGCCAAGACCCCGCTTCGCGTCCCACATTCCGTTTGAAAAATGACCGCCTCTCCCTCCCCTGATTTTTTAAATGTGGCGACGAATTCCGGTGCTTTTGTGTCCAACGACTACCATTTTGGGAATCTGAAAATAATTCCGCAACCCCAATCCATTACACGTCACGAGGGTTTTTTTCTGATACCAGAAAGTGGTGCCATCGGTATCAGTGACGGTAGTTTGTATTCGGTTGCCAACGAAGTGCGATCCTTCCTGCCGGGATTGACTCTCCACAGTTGTCATCCCGATTGTGCTAACACCGTTTCTTTGGTGCTTCAACCGGGAATGAAACGAGATGCCTACTCTCTCCTTATCACGCAAGACAGTGTTAGGGTCAGAGCAGGTTCAGTTGCAGGAGCGTTTTATGCTGTGCAAACGCTAAGGCAAATTATTGCGCAATCAAAGGAGGAAGAAGTTGTAGCACTGCATATCGAAGATTGGCCGGATTTTGAAGACCGTGGACTGTATTACGATGTTTCCCGAGGTCGCGTGCCAAAGTTGGAGCGGCTTTTGGAATTGGCTCTCGAGTTAAGCCACTACAAAATCAATCAGCTTCAACTTTATATCGAGCACACGTTTCTGTATCGTGGCCATCCGGATATCGGCGTTGATGCATCACCTTTGACCGCCGAGGACATCTTGACGTTAGACGCATTCTGTCAAAAACGACATATCGAACTCATTCCATCCCTCGCTTCTTTTGGGCATCTATCCTCGGTGCTCAAACACCCGCGCTATCACTCGCTGGCAGAAGATTGTAGCGTGGGCTGCTACAAGGCTCCTCAAGTTCCGGACCATTGGACGCAGCGTGGATGGACGCTCTCACCCGCGAACCCTGCTGTATATGAATTTTTAGACAGCCTGTTTGCGGAGTTTTTGCCGTTGTTCAGCAGTGGGCGTTTTAATGCCTGCTGCGACGAAACATTCGACTTGGGCTGGGGGCAGTCCTTCGATCTTTGCGCCAAGCATGGAAAAGGGCGGGTTTATTTGGAACACATCAAAAAAGTTAATGCGTTAAGCCGTAAACATGGGAAATCAATGATGTTTTGGGGTGATATTATCCGGAACTATCCAGAGCTTGCTGAGGAAATTCCTAAAGACGTCACCGTTCTCGACTGGAATTATAGTTACGATCACGATTTTGATTCGATTCGGGAGTTTGCTGCTGCCGGATTAGCTTTTTACGCGTGCCCTGGAATATCCTCGTGGCTAGGACTTTTCCCACGGCTCCCTCAAGCGCGTGCGAATATCGCTGGCTTTGCCGAAGCTGCAAAAAGAAATGGCGCGGTCGGTTTTTTAAATACCGACTGGGGGGATGGCGGGCATTACAACTTCATGGAGTTTTCCTGGCACGGCTACCTTTTCGGAGCCGAGCAAGCGTGGAATACTGAGTCCGATCAACCATCCTTCACGCGGCGATTTGTAGTGAACGTTTTCGGTCGAGACGATCGGGAGTTGGCAAATGCCCTCGACGAATTTGGGGAGGTTTCGTTTCATTGCCCATCCGGTGGCGGGGCAAGTGTCTGGCAGGATCTCCTTTTTGCCCTTCCAGACGATGCCATTTTTCTAGAACCGCAGCCGACGCTATCCACTTTTATTCGTGATGGAAATATAGTAACCGAACGCTTGATGCGTGATGCCGCATTCGCACGCTCGTTGTTGGCACGCTTGAAAGGGATACGGGATATTTTCTGTGATCGAGCTGAATCTTATGAATTCGATTCAATGGGTTTACTCCCCTATTGGATTTATGCAGTGGATTCGACGATCTTGGCGGTTCGTAAGCTGGCGGCATTCGGCGACGGTGCTTCCGGGGACCCGGAAGAAGTTCAAGCGATATCCAAAGACTTGGGTCTATTACGCCTCCGGTTCCGGAAGCTGTGGATGGCTAGGAATCGTCCGTCTGAAATCGGAATCACCTTGAAGCGATTTGATCTCGTAATTAGAGGGGTGTGCGTTCGCTCGACCCTGACCCTAGGGCAAGCCGGGACAATTCGCTTAACTGTATCAAATACAGGATGTAAAAGAGTCTCTGGTAGCCTGCGTCTGGATATCTATCCCAGAGAAGCTGGAACGTTCTTGTCGGCTTCCGAGTGGAAGTTCAAACAACTTCCTCCCGGAAAGTCCAGAAGCGTTGAGCTCCCGTTCAGAATGGCGGCAGATGCGGAAAAGATTCTTATCAAAGCTCAACCCTGTGGGGTTGGCGTCCATGGGGCCAGTTTGCCAGTTTACAAATCGCATCAGTGGTTGATTCCGACTTTAGCCCAAGGCGAGGACTGGCGAAAAGTCGCTGAACTTGAAAGCAAGTCTGTGTCGTTCATGGGAAAAACCGCAGGCTATGTCAGAGTGGCTCATGCCTCTGATGCGCTTTGCTTTTCTATCCAGGTGATGGATAACTACGTCACGCGAGGCAGGCCGGTTTGGCAGGGATCCTGCGTGGAGGTTTTTGGTCGAGCAAGTGAGACCGGCTCTCTTATTGGCCAAGTGTTTCTCGCTCCGCCGACAGCGGTAAGTCCCGCTGAGGCCTTTTATTTGGATAGGACTTCGGTTCCCCAGATTGTTCCTGCACCGGGCATTCTTCTCGAGGCTTCGGTTGCCGAGGAGGGATGTTATTCGCTATTTGCCAGAATACCCCACGCTCTTTTGGAAATTCCGGGCGAAATTCACGAATTCCGTCTGGAAGTGGTCATAACGGCCCGAGCGTCAGATGAAGGTGAACACCAGCGCACCGCACTGTTTCACGCCGTGGATGACCCAAGCACAACGAGCGAAGGATTTGGGTTTATTCGATATGAATAGTGCTCTGACTGGTGCAACTCGCCGCAGTTGTTTTATGGAGCGGCGACGAGTGGTGGAGATGCCGGGCGGCGCTGCGGTTGTCCTCGTTTGGGTCAAAAACGGCTTGGACAAGGGTTTGCGTGGCAACGGGCCTGATTACGAGGACGGATACAATGGTTTGTGAGATGATTCTACATCGTTTCAGAGCTTATTTTTTTGAGGAATGCCAACCCCTCCGTTGCGAGCTGCTCAGGGGAATCCGCGAGCTTGCGCCAGATACAACAGAG
>JBDNGG010000292.1:0-2280 GCA_041689405.1 Terrimicrobiaceae bacterium
ACCATTTGGGGCCCGTTTCAAGACTCCAACGAACGTTTTGGATACTACCTCGGAAAGACAGAGGTCTCCGAAGCGCAGTGGGCCATTGTTATGGGCAAAAATAAAAGTGAGCAAACTCCAGCCACAGGCAAAACGTTCCTTGAGATCCAGGGTTTCATCGAGGCTCTCAACTCCAGGACATCACAGTTCGCCTCATTCCCGCGCACGGGCGATGGGTCGCCTGGGGTCATCCGCTTGCCCACCGAAGTCGAGTGGGAGTATGCGGCTCGGGGCGGTGGCGGGGCGGATTACGCAGCGCCTGATCCCTACAAAGGTGATATCGCAAGACACGAGGTCTTCTCCACGCCGGGGAGCGGCGGCCGTGCGCAAAAGGTTGCCACATTCCCACCGAACCCGCTCGGACTCCACGATATGCTGGGGAATGTAAGGGAGTTTGTGGAAGGGAGCTACTCGATTGCCGGAATGCATGGAGGCTACCTGCTAAAGGGCGGAAGCTACGCTTCTGAACGCTCAGAACTGCGTTCGTCGGCTCGAACGGAACAGCCGAGAACTGACAAGGATGGCAAGCCAGTCAGGCGCCTCGATGCAGGGTTCCGGGTTTGTATCTCGTCGGATGTCTTTACCTCGCTGGGGCAGGCACAGGACGTTATCGAAATGCTTAAAGGGAGCACCGGAGGGGAGGCAATAACTGAAATCAACCTTGAGGAGGCAGTCAAATTAGATGAGGAACAGAAGCAATCTAAAGCGACAGCCGAGGCAGCGAAAGCGGAGCGCCAAAAGCTCACAGAGGCAGATCTTGAAAAACGTCGCGAGGCGGCTGCTCTTGCCGGGCAAATCGCAAGAGAGGAACAGCAAAAACTGGCAGATCTCAAACAGACAATGGAGAGTCCCACAGAGGAATCCGCAGTTCCGTCACCTCCTGTAGAGGAACAAAACGAGTTCTATGGGGAAACATTCGAGCAACTCATTGGAAAAGCACAAAGTGGTGATGAGGATGCGATATGGGATGTGGCGATAGCATATTTCAACGGCTGGCCGGTTGATCAAAACTGGAGGGAGGCGGCGAAATGGTTCGCGATCCTTGCAGGCAAGGAAAACTCGAAAGCGATCTTAAAATTGGGAATCATTCTTTGGGAAGAGAGTTCCCCGATCCACGACTCCCAAAAAGCCGCTCAGCTTTTCTTGGAAGCAGCAAAACGAAACGAGCCCGAGGCGGTTGTTTTTCTATCCGATTGCCTCCGCTATGGTTTCACGGGCAAAGACCCGGATCCCAAGACAGCCATCCGAATGCTCGTTTCTGCGGCGCGGGAGCGAAACCTCTTCGCCATTGATGCCCTGGGCTGGTGGTTGCTCGGTGGGAATGATGATCTCCCAAAAAACGAACAAAAGGCACTTTCTCTTTTTCAGGAGGCTTGGGCCGCCGGCCATGCACCATCGGCCCATGCGCTAGCATTTATTTATCGGAATGGAAAAGGCGTTCAACAAGACCTCGTTAAGGCCCGCGAATATTATCGACTGGCCGCTCTAGGTGGCTACCCAGCGGCCCAGAATTCCTACGCCCGATTTCTCTCCGCCGGAACTGGTGGAGAAGAAAACGAGCAGGCGGCGGTAAAATGGTTCTCCGAAGCCTCGAAAAACGGGGACAAAAACGCGAAGTCCAATCTGAGGGATCGGGGTATCATGCTTCCATAAAAGCGCATCAATAAATGAGGGCAAGGGCTGTTGTTGTTTTGGCGGTGCTCGCTACCGCATGGCCAGCCGGTCTCTATTTTTTGACAGTTCACGCCTCAGTTCGTTGACCCGAGGGCAAATAGTGCGTTACCGGAGGTAGTCACAATGACGCCGTACACCCATGCCAGAAACGCTCCAAGTTTCGAAACGGGTGTTACCTTATGACCGCCTCAGGCCGCCGGCTGAATTACCTCCCTCACCCGCGCCGCCATCCACTTCCGGGAAAGTGGAAGCAATGCGCCAGCCGACCTGGAAGAATAATGTGCTGGAAGGTATGCCTTCCACAATTGCTACCACTTCTCCCACCGTCCTCTCAGGTAGCCTCAATCGTGAAATCGTCGAGATCATTTCCACCATGCCTCATGGCGGCGGCCACTCGGTGAAAATTGAAGCCAAGGGGAACCTCATCAAATCCATTAGTATGTCCAAAGACGGTAAAAGGGAAATGACCGTATCCTTGGTGAAACCTAGCTTCTGCTCATCGGCCACATAACTCGTTTTTTTGCAGGCCGTCCTAAATTTGGAGCGAGTGGGAAAGCTGGCGCTCTC
>JBDNGG010000293.1:0-2084 GCA_041689405.1 Terrimicrobiaceae bacterium
ATCTACAGCCGCAGGAGATGATGTCATTAGTTCCTGGCCCCGGTTATTTTTCGGAAAGGCAATCACATCCCGAATCGAATCCGCCTTGGCGAGGAGCATGATCATACGGTCTAATCCCAGAGCAATACCCCCGTGCGGCGGCGCGCCAAATTGAAATGCACGCAAGATGTGACCAAACATCGATTGTTGCTCGTCGGCGCTGATTCCAAGAATAGAGAACATCTTCGCCTGGAGGTCAGATTCATGGATTCGCAGGCTGCCTCCCCCGAGTTCGACTCCATTGAGCACGACATCGTAAGCGACGGCACGGACGCTCGCGAAATCGCCTGATTCCAAGGCGGGGATGTCGTCAATCATTGGCCGCGTGAACGGGTGATGCACGGCATTCCATTTGTTGTCCTCGGCGCTCCAGGCGAGGAGCGGAAATTGGGTGACCCAGAGGAAATTCAATTGTTCGGGATCTGTGACCTGCTTCAAGATATCAGCGACGCGCAACCGGACTCTCCCGAGCACTTCACAAACGATGTCCCATTTGTCGGCGCCAAAAAGGACCAGGTCGCCTTCTTCCAGTGCGAGGCGGTCTGTGAGCGCCGCTTTTTCGGCTTCTGAGAAAAATTTAACGATGGGCGATTTCCATTCACCGTCTTCTACCTTGATAAAGGCGAGGCCTTTCGCGCCGTGGAGTTTTGCAAGTTCGGTGAGTTCATTGATCTGGCCAGATGTGATCGACGCAAATCCCTTCGCGTTGATCGCCTTGACCGAGCCGCCGGAGTCGAGGGCACTGCGAAAGACTTTGAATTCCGAGGCGCCGAACACATCTCCGAGGTCCACGAGTTCCATTCCAAACCGGGTATCCGGTTTATCGCTGCCGTAGCGATTCAGGGCATCCGCGTAAGTGAGCCGGGGAAATGGCGTGGAGATTTCCACACCACGCGCTTCACGCACGATGATCGTCATTAATTTTTCAATGAGCGCAAAAATTTCTTCCTCGGTGGTAAACGACGCCTCGACGTCGAGTTGTGTGAACTCGGGTTGGCGATCGGCCCGGAGATCTTCGTCCCGGAAGCACCGGGCAATTTGAAAATACCGCTCGATCCCTCCGACCATGAGGAGTTGCTTGTATTGCTGCGGTGCCTGAGGCAACGCGTAAAATGCGCCCGGACTGAGCCGCGCCGGCACGAGGAAGTCACGCGCTCCCTCCGGGGTACTTTTCGAAAGCACCGGGGTCTCGATTTCATAGAACCCCTCACCGTCCATAACGTCCCGGATGGTTTTGGTTACTCGATGGCGCAATCTTAGGTTTGCAGCCATTTCCGGGCGTCGTAAGTCCAGGTACCGGTATTCCAGTCGCAAATCTTCATTGGCCACGCGGGAATCGAGCGGGAATGGAAGCACGTCGGATTTATTCAGAACGTCTAAAGCAGAGGCCACGATTTCGATGGCACCTGTAACTAAGCGCGGATTTTCGGTGCCTTCCAGTCGCGGTGCCACGATCCCAACGATGCGAATCACATCTTCACTGCGCAGCGCGTGAGAAAGGTCGGCAACCGCGGGGAATTCGTCGGGACGGAATACAATTTGCGTGATCCCCTCACGGTCTCGCAGGTCGATGAAAATGACGCCGCCGTGGTCGCGCCGGGAGTCCACCCATCCGCTCAATGTGACAGTGGTTCCAGCATGGTCGGCGCGTAATGCGCCACAGGTGTGCGATCGGTAGTTCATGGAAAAGTCGGTTAGAATGCCTTGGATTGCAGCCATTCGGCAAGTGCTGTGTGCGGGATGATTTGCTCCGTGCGTGCGGCGAGGTCCTTGATTTTAATTTCCGGCCATTCCGCTCCAACCAAAATTGCTACGGCCGCTCCCGATGCTTCTGCTGCCTGAAACTGCTTACCAATTTTTGTGGGCGTAAAAGGAAACTCGCACCGACGCCCGGCATCACGGAGCGTTTGGACAAGGGCGATCGCTTCGCTCCGTCTCGACTCATCCGCAACAATGCAATAAATCTCAACTGCGGGATCTGCTGAGATCGCCGCATCCCGTAACGCCACCGCGTGCGGGGTGTCATCGATCAGATTTGCAACGAC
>JBDNGG010000294.1:0-17001 GCA_041689405.1 Terrimicrobiaceae bacterium
CGATATGAACGGGTGCGGAATCCACACCGGCTAACAATGACGCGCCCGCAATGACGGCAAAAAATTCGCCGAGGGACAAATTTCCTGCAAGTTGCACGGTGGACGACTGCGCCGCCGCTGCCACTTTAGCGAGATGAGATTTTTCGACAGAGTCCGGTGATGAAGTGAGTAGGACCGGCAACCCGGTGCGGGTGGATAGGTAATCGATCACCTTTCCCCACCCGCAAGGAGTCCAGGATTTCTCAGCACGTGCGGTGCCAGGATGGAGCAATAGATAGGGAGATCCCATCGCCGAAGAAAAACCTGCCGCTGTCATTTTTGCGTGGGCCGAGATCTGATCTGCTGGTAGGCATCGGAGGGTCGGTGGACCAGCAGGTGCTGTGCCGCCTGCCTGGATGGCGAGGTCTGCGAGGTGATCGGAGATATGTCTGTCGCGGAGTGATGACTTTACCGCTTCGCCAAAAACAAGGTTTCGGCCTGGCTTCTTAAAATACTTGCGGAAGGTTACTTTTCGTTGAGCGCGGGAAAGTGCTGCTAGAAGCATGCATCGGTCCTGTCCGGTAAAATCGAGCACCACGTCGTAATTGGCGCGAAAGAGCTGGAGGTAATCAGCCGGGCTTTGAGGCGCAGCGATCACGTTGCACCCGGTGATGTAGGGCGCCAAATTGCGGAGCTTCCGATCCACCATGAGATCCACTGCGGCCGCGGGAAAAGTTTGCTGAAGCATGTGCATCGCAGGCGTCGTGAGAATCACGTCACCCAGCCGTTTGAGCTGCAATCCGAGAATGCGTAGAGGCTTCATCCGATGCCAGATTCTCTCGGGCCGCGTCTAGCGCGTTTCGCTGCGCGTGCCAAATTGCATTCGCAGCCACGTCATCCGCGCAGCTCGCATTTCATGGAACCACATTTTTCGGAAGACTTTTTTGTAGGTTTTATCTTCCGGATCTGCGACCCCGCGGATTTTGAGCATCTCGGGTTTCCCGACCTCGCGGATCTGTGATGATGTTTTCTGCTCCTCGTGCACCCGGAAACAGGCGAGAAAATACGGCACGCGGACCATGCATGCTCCGGAGTTTCGAAAACGGAGAAGTAATTCCCAGTCGAGCGCAAATTGAAACGTGGTGTCGAGGCCTGCCCCGGATTTTTCCCAAAGCGTGCGCCGCCAAAAGACCGTCTCCTGCGGGATGTAATCGAAATATGTCAATGCGTCGTCATTGTGAGGTGGCATGATCCATCGGCCGATTTCGTCACCCGCGGCATCGATGAGGAGGCGATGACCGTAAACGACATCAACCTCTGGATGATCCCGGAAGTACGCTGCTACGAATGCGAGTGTTCCCGGCGCATAAACATCGTCTGAATTCAGCCATGCCATGATTTCGCCATTCACTTTGTTTAACCCGCGATTGATCGCGTCTGCTTGGCCCGAATCCCGCTCTGATGTCCAGCGGAGGCTGGGGTTCTCCGCAGCTTGTGCTTCCAGCCACGAAACCGAGCCATCTTTTGAGCCGCCATCCTGAACGAAATAATCCACTTCCACCCCGGCCTGGTCGAGCACGCTGGCCACGGTGGCCGGGAGGTAATTTGCTTGGTTGAATGAGGGAGTAGCGATGGCGAAGGTGGGGAGTGGTCCGGATGAGGATCCCGTGGACGGCAGCGAATCATAAACCACGGGCCGCGCCTTATATTGGCGCAGCTCCCCGATTTGCGTCTTGTTCAAGCGGATGAATTTGAGCTGCAGAAGATTCGGGAAATTAACGATGCGCCATTTGAGCCAGCGGTAGAGGGCATGGAGCCAATATTCCACGCAGGTTCGCTTGAGCCAGGCGATCTGGCGCTCCATCTTTGCGATCTGGGTTTCATATTTTTCGCGTTCGGCAAAAAATGGATCTGTGATCGAGGGAGGTAAATCCGGACTCATGGATAACTACTTCAGGCTGTGTTCCAGATCCTCGCACTCGCTCAGCCATAGGGCAGGGGAAGCATCGCTTGCCATTCGCCAGTCACCACGCGGCGAAAGCGCTACGGTGCCGACTTTTGGGCCGTCTGGCATCGCCGAGCGTTTGAACTGACTCGCAAAAAAGCGGCGATAAAAAGTTTTCAGCGTCGCAAGAATCACCGCGGGTTCGTGTTCTCCTTGGAAGGCAATACATGCGAGAGCAAATACCTTGCGGGGTCGGGCCTGACGCCGGATGACGTGGAAAAGGAAAAAATCATGCAGGTCGTAACTTCCCAGGGTATCTTCTGTTTTTTGCCTCAAGCCTCCCGTGGCGGTGAGCGGCAGCAATTCCGGGCTGATGGGCGTGCCACAGACGGACCGGAGCATTTCTGCCATCGTGGGGTCCGCGGATTCGGAAATGCACCACTGGATCACGTAACGAACGAGTGTTTTTGGAACGCTGATATTAACGTGATACATCGACATATGATCGCCGTTAAATGTGCACCATCCCAGCGCCGCCTCGGAAAGATCGCCGGTTCCGACCACGATACCGCCAGCCTGATTGGCGACATTCATAAGAATCTGGGTCCGTTCGCGGGCCTGTGCGTTTTCGTAAGTGACATCATACAGCCCCTCCGGATGACCGATGGCGCAAAGGTGTTGTTTCACCGCATCGTGAATCGGAATCTCGCGAAATTCTGCACCGACTTCGGCGGCGAGTTGACGGGCGTTTGACTGCGTGCGGGTCGTGCTTCCCGGTCCGGGCATTCCGATCGCCAGTAGATCCGACGTGGGACGCCCCAACGCCTTCAGCGCGGCAATGCATACGAGCAGCGCCAGTGTGGAATCCAGCCCCCCGGAGACGCCCAGCACCGGGCGAGTGCCGGGGAGATAGCGCAGGCGGGTGCAGAGGCCTGAGGCCTGAATGGAAAATACCTCACGGCAATGCGCTTCCCTGGCGTTGTCATTTTCTGGAACGAAGGGTTGCCGTGGAATGGTCCGGCGCAGTGCGGGTGCGGTTGGCTCCGCGCGTGATTCCATAAGTCGGAACGAAACTCTACGCACCGAATCAGCCACGGAGTTCGCAGAAAATGAACTATTACACAGCCTCTCTGCCGCGAGGAATTCGAGATCAATGTCAGCAATCGTCCATGACGACTGCATTTGAAAACGTGGGCTCTCCGCAATCATGTGGCCGTTTTCGGCAATCAATCCGTGCCCTCCATACACAAGGTCCGTGGACGATTCGCCAGGGCCCGCAGACGTGTAGAGATAGGCGGCGATACAGCGGGCGCTTTGCTGGGTGACCAGTGCGCGTCGGTAGGCCGCCTTACCAAGCAGTTCGTCGCTGGCCGATGGATTCGCAATCACCGTGGCCCCAGCCAGCGCCAGTGCTCCGCTGGGGGGATTAACCGTCCAGAGGTCTTCGCAGATTTCAATGCCAAGGCGAAACTCAGGAAGATCGTCAGCCTGAAAGATCAAGTCCGTCCCGACCGGAATCGTGCTGCCAGCGAATTCGAGCTCACCATCTGCGAGAACCTCGGCCCGCGAGAACCAGCGTTCTTCGTAAAACTCCTTTGAGGTGGGGAGAAAAGATTTTGGAACAACCCCGACCGGACCATCCCCATCGATCAAGATCGCTGCGTTATACAGGCGTCCATGGATCTCAATGGGAAGCCCGGCGATGACACAGATGCCGGTCCGGTTTACTGCTTCACAAAGCTCAATAACTGCCCCCTCGGCAGCCTCCCGCAAGAGGAGTTGGTAAAATAAATCCGCGCAGGTATAGCCGGTGATTCCCAGTTCAGGAAAAACAGCCAAGCGCACGCCTTCCTTCGACAGGGCGTCGAGTGTCGAAATCATCGCGGCTGTGTTAAACGCCACGTCAGCGACGCGGAGATCCGGTGCGACCACGGCAACGCGGACGAAGGACTCGGACAAAATCGACGGAATGACGGACGCTTTCACTTTGCCGTATGGTGGCGGGAGGAACGCCGCGGGTCAATGCCAAGACATCTCACCCGCAGCGCAAACGTGTTAAAAAGAAGGAAACCCGCGCTAAGGACGCAAACCTGCCTTCCTCTTCTCGGGCTTGATGCGAGTTCTTTCTCTGGTCGGTATTTAAACGTTTTTGACCTGATCTCACTCGGTCTATTCGATTGGTTCGCGCGATGCGCCGGGCTTCTCCGCCACGGTGAATAGTTGCACGGGTTCGTCAACTCCGCGCAGATTTACATCTGCAACTGGTGCGAGGGATATATCCGCTGGCAACCCCGATGCAACGCTCCCGCTGATGAGAATTTCGGTGTGGTATTCTTTGTTAAGTGCCTCGATTCGGGACGTGAGATTAACGGCATCGCCGATGGCGGTATACTCCATTCGCTGTTCGGATCCGACATCGCCCACGACAGCCAATCCCGTATGCACAGCAATTCCGATCCGTAGGTCAATGTTATGATCTTTTTGCATTTGATCGCGCATGGATTCTTTTGCGGCCAACATAGCGATCCCTGCGCGAACAGCCATCTCGCGGTGTTGGGGGTCGTCCAAGGGTGCGCCAAAGATCGCTAGAAATCCATCGCCGAGGAATTTATCCAGTGTCCCCCGGTGGCTAAATACAACATCAATCATGCGGGCAAAAAAGTCGTTCAAGAACCGAACCACATCTTCAGGCGGGAGTTTGGATGAGAGTGCAGTGAAGTTTCGGATATCAACAATACAAACCGTAATCTCACGGCGTTTTCCCACCAGCATCGACTGTCCATTTTCAGCGAGGACCTGCTCTGCAATTTCCCGTGAGACATAGCGGGTGAGGGCACCTTTGAGCATCTCACGTTCACGCAGCGAAACGGCCATTTGGTTTACCGTTTTGGCGACATCCCCAAATTCATCCTTGCTGAGGACATCTGCGCGTGCGGTCCAGTCCCCTTTGCCCAGCAGTGCCAACACGCGGGTCACCTCGGCCAGGGGACGGGTGGCGCGGTTGGCGATAAACATCGCCAGCAGCGTGGCGCCGGCAATCGCGAGACCGATGGCAATGATGCCCAGTTGAAACAACTGGTTCAGTTTGGCAACAACATCCGACGCGGAAACATCGATGCCGAGCATAGCGACAATTTCGCCGGTGGCGGTTCGGATCGGAGCGTATGCGCTGAGCCAGACGCCGAAAGCATCTTTCGTGAATCCCGATTCCACATAAGCCTTGGTTAGCGCTAGAGGTTGATCTCCGCCCTCAAGTTCGACCAAGTCTCCGAGGCTCGATAAATCTTCGGTGTTTTCTTCCGCATCCACCACGAATTCCCAATCGCCGTTTTTGATCGGACGCATGGTGTACGCGAAGCGCACCGCGACGTCTTCCCGCCGGTTCGTATCGCGGATCACGCGGAGATAGCTTTGGATCATGGCATACTCGGCCGAATCCTGGGATTTCACTGCCTCGTGAATTTCGCCGTCGATCTGTGCGGCTCCGGTGACTGCAATCGACAGGACTTGGCTACGGATTACCTCAAACAGCAACGCACGGGAACCCAGGAAATAAATCGTGAGAACCACCCCGCCCGTCAATAGGGCCAGCGTGATGAATGCCAGTGAGAGCTTGGTTCGGAATCGCATGGTCACAACCGTGTTGCTATTCCGGATTTGCTGCCTCCAGAAACCGGACACGTTGGTCGAGGCGGGGGAAGCGAATCGTCACAGTGACTCCTTTGCCTGCAGTGGATTCGATGCCGATCTCGCCCCCGTGGGCACGGACAATCCGTCGGACAATAAGCAATCCCAGCCCGTTACCACTGGATTTCGTCGTAAAATACGGTTGAAATATGCTCCCCATGTCGTCGGCAGCAATCCCCGCTCCGTTGTCGGTGAAGCTCACGAGGTAGTGTGTCTCGTCGGACCCTGTTCGCACGCGCAGCATCCCGCCGGCGCGCATTGCTTGGAGACTGTTCCGAATGACATTATAAAATGCTTGTTTGACTTGGTCACGATCGACGGTGACTGCGGGCAGGCGGTCATCGAGATCCACCTCCACGAGGATATCCCGGTTATCGCATTCGGGTTTTAGAAATTCAATCGACTCCTTAACGATTTGATTCAGGGATTCTGGATGCATGTCGATCGCCTGCGGTCGAATGGCTCGCAAAAATTGCGTGATGATATGGTCGAGGCGAGCGACTTCCTCGCGGGTGACGCGTAAACTTTCCTCAAATTGCGGTCGCGTTTTCTCCGGGAGTTTGCGCGCGCGGCGTTCCAGAAGTTGGAGGTGGATAGTGAGCGAATTGAGCGGGTTTCCAATCTCATGAGCGACTCCGGCTGCCAGCAATGTAAGCGCTGAGAACCGCTCGGACTCGATGGTTTCCTCGGTGGATTTCCGGCTCTCGGTGGCATCGCGAAGGATCACAGCATGACCCTCGGTTTCATCACCATCGTCACTCATCAACGGGACGACGTAAAAATTTAGAATCCGATTTTCCGGGTAAAAGACCTCAAGGTCCCGGTTGACGATGCTGCCGGCGGCGGTGACGGCTTCCAGATCCAAGCCGCGCACCACATCTTTCAATGGACGTCCAAGACTTGCGTCCATTTGAATACCGAAAAACCCACAGGCTGCTTTGTTAAGATAAATCACCCTGCCAATCGGGTCGGTGACAATGACGCCTTCGAGGATCGCGTTAAAAATGGTTTCGAGGAATCCCTTTTCTCGCGCCAATTCCACCAAATACGTTTGGACGTCGGCAGGTTGAACGACGTTGATGCGCCCGATGAGCTTGTCGAGGAAGCCGCGCTTCATGCTTTGGGAGCGTCTGCTTTCCATTGCACGGCTTGGTCTTCTGCCGTAAACCGGATAAATCCGCGCCCGCCCGGTTTCCCATTGCCAGATGTCCCATGGCCTCCGAAAGGAAGCGTGGAGGGGGAGAATGTGGTTGGCAGGTTTCGGTAGAGGTTTCCCACCGCGAGCTCGTTCCCGATTGCCTCAAACCGGGATTCATCGTCCGTAAAGATGGACGCCGTAAGCCCAAAGGGAGTGGCATTGTGCCATGCGATGGCATCGGCGTCGTCAGTGACCGGCATGATAGAGACTATCGGGCAGAACGACTCGTCCAAGTGCAGAGGCGAGTTTGAAAATGCCTCCCGGTCGGTGCAAACCAACGCTGCGGGCGTCACGTAGTTGCCTTGGCGTGCATCGACGCTCTTGGGAACAAACCCTGGAATAACCCAATCTCCGAGGGCGAGGGCCGAGAGGCGCTGATAGCGGGCGACAGCGGCCTCGGAAATTAGCGGACCCAGCCGGCAAGTGTCCGCGCCGGGATGCGCAGGGACATACGCTCGGAGGTGCTCTACGAGCAGGGACGTGAAATCATCGATTACCGATGCGCTTACCAAAACCCGGCTAGTGGCATTGCAACGCTGGCCTGTGGTAAGGCACACGGAATCGGCAATTGCAGTCGCCGCTGCGTCGAGGGCGGCATCGTCGAGCACGATAGATGCATTTTTTCCTCCGAGTTCCAGCGCCAGCGATTTAGAGAAATCGTCGGCAAGCATTTGTGAGATTGCGCGACCGGCAGGGATCGATCCGGTGAAGCAGATGGCCCGGACACGCGGATGACTGCATAGCGCACGGCTGACATCTGTCGCGCCTTGCACCAATTCAAAAACCCCGGGCGGCAGCGCGGATTGCATTACGTCCGCATAAAGTTTGCCCGTCGCTGCGGCAAGCGGAGAGGGTTTGAAAAGGACCGGATTTCCTGCAAGCAAATAGGCAACGGCAGCGCCATGGCCGAGGTGGATCGGGAAATTAAACGGGGCGATCACGGCTGCGGGACCTCGGGGGAGGTGTCGGATTTTGGCAGGGTGCGGGCCATCGCTGACGGTTTCGTCCGCAATCCAGCGCTGTGCATCAGCAATGGTAAGATCGATCTTTGCCACGACTGCGCCCAATTCGCCGCGTGCTTCGGAGATCGGTTTCCCGGTTTCCAGAGTGATGGATTGGGCCAGTGTCTCGCTTTGATTACGAAGCGCGGCTTGTGCTTCGCGCAGGCAGGCAATCCGGGCGTCGAGAGGCTGTCTTTTCCAGTTTGAAAAGGCGCCTTCGGTGCGCTGAACAGCCGCATCAACATCAGTAGATACGACCTCTGGCAAAAAGATGCTGAGGTCGCCCGGGCTCCGGTTTCGCCATGCCTGGGGGTCGGCTGCCATCGATAAGTTATGCGCTCAGGAGTTGACGCAGGACGAACGGAAGAATTCCGCCGTGTTTAAAGTAGTCAACTTCGATGGGCGTATCGATGCGGAGCTTGACCGGTTGCTCGGTAGCAGTGCCATCTTTGCGGGTAATTCGCAACATGACATCCTGTCGCGGGACGATGTAGTCCGAAAGCTCGAGCACGTCGAACGTCTCGGTCCCGTCGAGCCCAAGAGTCTGCGCGGTGACACCATCTGGGAACTGCAGCGGGAGGACGCCCATCCCACATAGGTTGCTGCGGTGGATGCGTTCGAAGCTCTGCGCCACGACCGCTTTGACTCCAAGCAAGTTTGTGCCCTTGGCTGCCCAATCGCGGCTGGAACCAGTGCCGTATTCTTGTCCGGCAAAGATGATCAATGGAACTCCGTCGGATTTGTATGCCATGCAGGCGTCATAAATGGATGTCGGCGTTCCTGCGGCGGCGCTGATTTCCTTATCCGGAGCAGGCACGTCTTGATCGCCGAAATAGAGCGTGTATCCCCCTTCGACGCCAGGAACCATGAGGTTCTTGATCCGGACGTTTGCAAATGTGCCGCGCGTCATGACGCGGTCGTTGCCACGACGGGAGCCGTAACTATTGAAGTCATCCGGAGCGACTCCGCTCTCGAGCAGGAATTTTCCGGCCGGGCTGGTTTTCTTAATTGCTCCGGCTGGGCTGATGTGATCCGTGGTTACGGAATCACCGAAAATCCCCATCGCCCGGGCGCCACGGAGGTCAGATATCGTGCCTGCGCTCATCCCGAAGCCTGTGAAAAATGGCGGCTCTTGGATGTAGGTGCTATCGCGATCCCATTCATACACGTCGCCGGTGGAGGATGGGATTTCGTTCCACTTGGGATTTTGCTCCGCGAAGTCGGTGTATAATTTCCGATAAACTTCGGGTTTAAGTGCGGATGACATGGCATCGCGGATTTCTTTTAAACTCGGCCAAATTTCCCTGAGATAGACATCCTGACCGTCGGTGCCCTTGCCAATCGGCTGCGAGCTCAGGTCAATATTAACCGTCCCTGCAAGGGCAAACGCCACGACCAATGGCGGAGACATGAGGAAGTTGGCGCGGATATTTTGGTGGACGCGCGCTTCGAAATTCCGGTTACCGGAGAGCACGCTTGCAGCAACGAGATCGTTCTGTGTGATTGCGTCTTCGAGTGCGGGATGCAGCGGCCCGGAGTTTCCGATGCATGTTGTGCATCCGTATCCGACGGTCTGGAAGCCAAGTTTGTCAAAATACGGCTGGAGGCCAGTCTTTTCGAGGTAATCGGTGACCACGCGGGAACCCGGCCCAAGCGAGGTTTTCACCGCCGGGTTCACGGTGAGGCCTTTTTCCACTGCCTTTTTGGCAAGTAATGCAGCCCCCAGCATCACACTCGGATTGCTGGTGTTTGTGCAACTGGTGATCGCCGCGATGAGCACGCTGCCATCGCCGATTTCGGTATCGGCGGTGCGGTATGGCGATGGATACTTTGTCAATCCGTTGTCTGGAGTGGGGCGGTTGTTGATCATCTCCAACTCGTCCCGGGGCATGCCTTCTTCGATGTGATTGGAAATGGAATCGCTCGATGGCAATTCATCGTCGCTTCCACCCGAACCATTGATTCGCACGGGCACGCGCAAGGCAAAATCTGCTGCCGATTTCCCGTAGCCGCCTTCGGAGACGGGCTTCTCAATCAGGGCACCGAACGTGCTCTTAAGGTCATTGAGGTTGATCCGATCCTGTGGCCGCTTGGGACCGGCGACACTTGGGACAATCGTCGCGAGATCGAGTGCGAGCTCGACCGAGTAATCGACTTCGCCTTGACGGGGAATACCCCAGAGCCCTTGGGCTTTGTAGTATGCTTCCAGCGTGGTGCAGAGTTCCTCGCTACGACCCGTGCCGCGGAAATACGCGAGCGTCTCTTCGTCCACACCAAAAAAACCCATCGTTGCGCCATATTCCGGCGCCATGTTCGCGATGGTGGCTCGATCTGTGACAACCAATGCCGCCGCGCCCTCGCCATAAAACTCGACAAACTTCCCGACGACTTTTTGAGCGCGAAGCATTTCGGTGACCCGGAGGACGAGGTCCGTTGCCGTGACGCCCTCTTTAAGCGTGCCGGTGAGGTTGACTCCGACCACCTCGGGAGTAAGGAAATACACCGGCTGGCCGAGCATCCCTGCCTCGGCTTCGATACCGCCGACACCCCATCCCACCACGCCAAGACCATTGATCATTGTCGTGTGAGAATCAGTGCCTACGAGTGTATCCGGATAAAAAAGTTCACCATCCGCGCTGAGGACCCCCTTGGCAAGATACTCCAGGTTGACCTGATGGACGATGCCGATGCCTGGAGGGACCACGCCGAAAGTATCGAATGCCTGCTGTCCCCATTTGAGGAATTCATAGCGTTCGCGGTTGCGCGAGAACTCCATGTCCAGATTCATCCGGAGGGCATCTGCGGAACCAAAAAAGTCGACTTGCACCGAGTGGTCCACCACGAGATCGACCGGGACGAGCGGTTCGATGATCTTGGGGTCGCTGCCGAGCAACGACACTGCGCTTCGCATGGCTGCGAGATCCACAAGGAGCGGCACCCCGGTGAAATCCTGAAGGATGACGCGGGCGACGACGAAGGGAATTTCCACCGGGTCCGGTGCCTTGGCGTTCCAATTTGCGAGAGCTTTGACGTCATCTATGGTGACCTTGATTCCATCGCAATTGCGAAGCACGGATTCGAGCACGATCCGAATACTGATAGGCAGCCGCGAGATCGGGCCAATCCCTTGCTCCTCGAGCGTGGGGAGCGAATAGAATTTTAAAGCTTTTCCGTTGTATCCTTCGAATGTCCGCAGGGAATTGAATGCGTCTGCCATAATGTTAAACATTCAATCTTTTGGGCGGAAACCCGCAAGAATAATTGCGATGAATGCGTGTCTGAGTACGAATAAAATTGAGAGGTGGCGCGAAATCCGGTTCTTTTTGGGAACATGACAACGGAACCCGAGCAAAAGAATCCCCTCCAAATAACCCCGCAGCTGATGCTCATGGTATTGCTCGTGTTCCTTATGCTTGCGCTGCCATTGACGGTGGCGGCGTATTTCTTAGTAGTTCATTTCCGTGAGTCGCGGGCAAATCAAGAGGCACCTGCGGCCGCGGTAGAGATCGATGATTCGGCACTGCGTGGTTCATTTGAGGCGGTGGCGGCGTCCGCCTGGGGTGATCTCTCCGCGCCGCTCGATGCGGATAATTCCGCGCGTGTCACGATCCGGATAGTGGTCGCAGATCTGCTGGCCGAACAAATGAAAATGATATCTGAGGTCGCTGAACTTGGCGGGACAACGCTCGTTTTCCCGTCGGAGGACTCCGGTAACCGCCGGCTTCTTGCCACGTTGCCTGCAGCGAAGGCTTCGGTTTTCCTGGCGGCGCGGGATCAAGGTATGTCCATTCCTGCAGATCAGGATCCGGTATTAATCGAGGTTATTATTGTTTCGAAGGTTCGCGAATGACACTCGTTTGTTGTGCGCTGCCATTTGAAAGCGTCGCGATGCGTGTAGTGCTGCCCGCGGGAACGGAAATTTTCCACACGGGAATCGGCGCTGAATCTGCGGCGGCAGCGTTGAGCGCCAGGATTTATCGGTCCCGGCCACAAAAAATCATATCCTCCGGGTTCGCGGGAGCATTGGCCCCTGGCTTGAAGGCGGGCGATTTGATCCTCGCGGAAAACCTAAGTTCTGCGGAGTGGGTGAATCAATTGCGCGGCACGCCACATTTGGAGGACATCGCGATTTGCACGATGTGTAGCGCAGCGGAGATCGTCGATTCGCCTGTTTCGAAATTAAAATTGCGGCAAAAAACCGGTGCATCCGCCGTCGATATGGAATCGACAGAACTTTTCCGGATCGCCTGCAAAGCAAACATCCCGATGCTCACCGTGCGGTCAATCAGCGATGATGCCGAAAGCGATATGGTGCTCCCGCCTGCGCTGTTGCAATCAGCGGCTGGCGGGCAGTGGTGGCCAACGGCAAAACTAATTACCTGGGTGGGGATGCATCCTTCCGCGTGGCGCGGGTTTTCCCGATTTGTCCGGGATTCGCACGCCGCTCAGCGGGCGCTCCAGCGGATTGCCACGCTGGTGTGACCCATGGTTTAACCGGTGAGGCCGCGTAGGTCGCCGGTGATGTGACCATCGTAAAGCGCTTTGCCAATAATGGCACCGTAAAGCCCAGGCATTGCCGCGAGCTTCCGCACGTCCGCAGCACTGGACACTCCGCCGCTCGCGATGAGGTTGCAATTCAAGTCGGTGAGGAGACTTTCGAGCTCGGCAAAATTTGGCCCTTGGAGCATTCCATCGGTGGCGATGTCGGTGTAGATGATCGTGCCTGTGCCGGCTGCCTCGGCGGCCAGCGCGAGGTCCGCCGCGCGTTGAGCGGTGGTTTCTGTCCATCCTTTCACGGCGACCATCCCATCCCGAGCGTCAATGCCGACGGCGATTTTTTCTCCGCCGAAAAGCGCACACATTTCGCCGATGAATTCCGGGCTTTGGCTGGCTTTAGTTCCGAGGATCACGCGCGAAACTCCAGCTTCGAGGGCAGCACGAATGGCAGATTCGCTCCGGATACCACCGCCGAGTTGGCATGGCACGGTGACGGAGCGGCAGATCGCTGCTACTGAATCGAGATTCGACTGAGTCCCTGAGAATGCAGCGTCGAGGTCCACGATGTGAATCCAGTCTCCGCCGGCGTCCTGCCACTTCCGCGCGAATGCGGGCGGGTCGTTGGAATAAATGGTCTTTTCGGTGGCATTGCCGCGCCGCAGGCGCACGATTTGTCCGCCCATGAGGTCGATAGCTGGAAACAATAACATGGAACTAAATCGAGTTTAAAAAGTTGCGAAGGACAGCAAGTCCGACGTGCTGGCTTTTTTCCGGGTGAAACTGTGTCGCGTGGAGTTTTCCAGAGCTGACGCTTGCAGCGAACGGCACAAGGTAATCACACGTGGCAGAGATGAGCGAAGTATCCTCGGGAGCCGGATAAAATGAATGCACAAAATACACGCTGGGCGGCATCGCGAGACCCCGATAAAGACCCTCGGACGGATCTCTCACATCCAGCGTATTCCAACCCATGTGCGGGACTTTTCCAGAGCCCGAAGGAAATCGTTTTACTGTTCCCTGGAATACGCCAAGGCCCTCCACGCCAGGAGATTCTTCGGAGGACTCAAAGAGCAGTTGATACCCCAGACAGATTCCCAAATACGGACGCCCTTCGCGAATCCATGTCTTGATCGGATTCCATAGACCGGTTTTCGCGAGGTTGCTTGCGCAGTCACCGAACGCTCCCACGCCTGGGACGACAACCGCATCCGCGTCGTCGAGTCCTGCGGAGTTGGAGACAAGTGCTGCCTGAGCACCACAGGCCTCCAGTGCCTTTTGAACGCTGCGTAGATTTCCACTGCCGTAATCGATCAGCGCGATCTTCATCTCAAAGGACGCCCTTAGTGCTGGGAATCCCTTCTACTCGGAGATCGATCCGTGTCGCCGCGTCCAGCGCGCGAGCCGTGGATTTGAAAATCGCTTCGGCCATGTGGTGGGCATCGCGCCCGTAGAGGATCTCCGTGTGGAGATTGCAAGCCGCATGTACCGAGAATCCACGCAGGAATTCCTCCACCAATTGAAAGGGAAACAACCCGATTGATTCCACGCCGCCGGGAGCCCGATACTCCAAAAACGGGCGACCACTTAAATCCACGACCGTGCGTGCCAGCGTTTCATCCATTGGGACGTATGCTGTTCCATACCGGGTGATCCCAGCCTTGTTGCCAAGTGCCTGTGCGAACGCCTGCCCGAGCGCGATCCCGGTGTCCTCGACCGTGTGGTGAAAATCGACCTCAATGTCACCATGCACCTCAAGCGCGAGGTCGAACAGGCCATGCTTGGAAAACAGGACCAGCATGTGGTCAAAAAAAGGTATTCCCGTTTGAATCTGAGATTTCCCCGTTCCGTCCACTGCCAGCGTGAGGCGGATGCGTGTCTCGGATGTATTGCGTTCGATTGTGGCGGTGCGTGACATACGATGATTGTTATCGCAGGCACACACGCCTGCTGCAATCTCTTCGTTTTCTCGATGTCTAGAGGCCAAGACCTTTGGACTGCTCGGAAGGTGGAGGAGAAACTGCGGGATTTGCGGAGGCGTCGCTCGCTGCGGGTATTGGCTCCGGCGTTGCAGCGAGCGCAGCTTCTTTCGCCTCAACTTTGGCCTTCAACCGGGGGAGTGCTTCAAACTGCGGCCACCTAACTGCGAGGGAATCCAGCGCTGTCCGGGCTTTCTCTGCGTCGGCGGTAATGATCGTCTCGACCTCTGCCTTTGCAGCAAGTGCATCTGATTCCAGCTTCAAATACTCAGGTTTTGACAATTCCTTTTGGAGGTCGGTAACGTCGGTCTGCATTTGCTTTAAGCCGACTTCGTCGATGGATGAAATCCCGAAGAATTTGTTCCCCGTCGATTTGGACTGCTCTGCAGCCTGTTTCAATCGGGCATCTTGTTGATCCATCGCCTGCTTCACCCGGGCCTGATCAGAGAACGCCGACCGTTCAACCGTCTTGGCACGTTCCTCAAGCTTAATTGGCAAATTTCCGATTTCAAATGCCAGTCTGCGCTCCAATGCTGTCGCAGCTTTGCGCGCTGTCTTCACTGCATCGCCGTAAGCAATCGAATGGGGATACACTTTTTTCAGCTCAGCGAACAAATTCAATGCCTCACCGGGGTTCCAGTTCGTAGCAAGACGCGCAATCTCCGATTCGAGGAGGGATGCTTCATTTTGGTATTTTTCAGCCGAGTATTCTGTTGCGGAGATCCATGCCCCGTTAAATTTAACTTCGCCACTGGTGATGCGCCCAGCCTCAGCGTTGATCGCGGCAAGTCGTTCCTTGGCGTCAACCACGCGGTGAGAGTTCGGGTAATCGCGAATGAATGCTTCGAATCGGTGTTGGATGTTAAGATAGGCGGAAGCATCCAGCGCCGTGGCGGGGTTCCCCAGCGCACCCAACGAGAGGTACGCGCGCTCGTCCTTCGTTTGGCGATCCATCGCCTCAATCTCAGACTTCGGAATGACACGCAAATCCAAGATCGCGGCTGAAAACGGGACCTCAATGGTCACAGATTCGGAAGTTTCCCTCTTGATTGTGCCTTCGATGGTCTCACCTGATATCAGCCGGATCGTGTCTGCCTGAAGGACGGAAACTGCTGCTAAAAACAGGGTTGGAAGGATTGTACGGTTCATGGTCCGATAAGTAATCGTAAAAAACTACTTGCCGGACGCACGAAGTAAACTCCCGAATGTCATTGAGATCACCATCCGCGTTCCATCACTGCGTCGAGGTGACGGGAGATCGCGTCCGGCCGCGGGGGAGCGTCCTCGATGCTTTCTGCTTCGTCGATCGCGGTGGTGAGGGTTTCATCCTGGGCTTGTATCTTGGTCGTTTCAACCCAGTCAATAAACGCTTCCACTTCGGAATTTTGTCGCCGGAGGCCGGCGCGGATTTCCTCTGCTGCGGCCACACGCTTATCCACGCGGCGGCGAGGTTTTGCGATCAAATCACGGATAATTTGGAGGTAATCGCGGATCAATGCTTGAAACATCGGATGAGCCTGTAATGACAGCCGCAGGAGGTCCTCGTTGAGTTGATTGAGAATGAAACGTCCATTTTGGCTTCGGGCGATGCTTTCGAGCGCATATGGACCCGACATCGCTGCAACCTCTGGATTTTTTGGATCAGGAAGTGCCTTGATTTCTAGGATGCGGTCGAGGTCCTTGCCGGTTTCCCTGCTTCCCAAGAGGTCGGATCTATTGGTTGCTGAGCCCTTGGCTACGGCCAGTAACCAGCGGCGGCCGAGGGCGCTTTTGTCGTCGGCCAGCGACGCAAATAGCGGGGCGATTTCCTCTACGGTCGCCGGGTTTCGGCGCGGCGCACCGATGTAGATTTGGACACCATTCGGGCCCTCGGGTAATTCCAGGAGGGCATCCAACAACGCTGCAGATTGCGCGCGATAGAGCGTGCGTGATGTGGAATCCAGGCTGCCGGGCCGGAGCCGAAGAAAATCCCGCAACTCCGGTGGAGACTCTGCTGACAGCAGCGACGAATACGCTGCAGGTTTGCTGCCCGATTTTTGGACGCGCAGGCGCTCGTGTAGGGCTTCCACAATCCAATCCGGAGGATATTGAAATGCACGTCCTGCCTTAATCGGGGTCCCTCGGTAGGAAATTTCCAGTAGTATAGCACGGACCACCTCGACTTGAAATTCTGGCGTCTGGATAAACGTCGGGTCGAAAACGTTGATCTGAATGCGCAGGCTATCCCCCTCGCTTTCCAGAAATTCGATGGACGTAGGTTCTGGGCGCCTCTGGCGGGCGGGGCGATCGGCTTCCAGATTCACGAGGATCGGCATCTTCCAGCCGTCCCGGATTTTCAATGACTG
Source organism: Terrimicrobiaceae bacterium (assembly GCA_041689405.1). Taxonomy (GTDB): domain Bacteria; phylum Verrucomicrobiota; class Verrucomicrobiia; order Chthoniobacterales; family JAATET01; genus JBDNGG01. The sequence goes on from JBDNGG010000294.1 coordinate 16,629, forward strand.
CATCACCGATCCCTTGATGTCCTCCAAGTCTCGCGAAACTTGCATCCGAGGTGCCGACTCTTTGGAGAAAACCAGGAACTGCCGACTCTCGCTCACGGTACGGCCGACAGGATCCGGCGGCTTGGGATCGGCGGCCGTAAGAGTCGCGCCTCCGATGGCGATCGCGGCCGCGAGAGGCAACAAAAATCGGGAGCCTGGGAGGTTTTGGGACACGTGTAATATTACCTCGGACCGAATCCCACGACCAGCGATTCCGGCGAGATTTCGATCACATTCGCTCGGCTCAAAATATCCAGCTCTTGAGAAAACGGCATAGGGAGTTGCTTGATTGCAGAATCAATCATCACCACAAACTTTCCAGGAAGCGGAAGGC
>JBDNGG010000295.1:0-6863 GCA_041689405.1 Terrimicrobiaceae bacterium
ACTGTCAGCCGAAAAGGCCCAACAAATGAAGTCGGCCATTGCCAACTACCGGGCCTTGGAGGCAATCATCCACGAAATGCGGGAAATCACCCAAAATCTCATCCTTCGCGCCCCCGAAATCCCGGAAAAAGCCCGGCACGAAAAACGTCCCAAACCGGCCTTATCTTAGTGCCATTCGGGTCAGTGCGCATTTTATTGCAAGACATGATCTTGAGTTTGGTGTTGGAAGTGTTTATACTTAATGCATGGAAGGCGTGAGGAAGCAGCATCTCCCGGAGAAAATGTGTGTGACTTGCGGGCGTCCATTTGCCTGGCGGAAAAAGTGGGAGCGCGTTTGGGACGAGGTGAAATTTTGTAGTGACCGCTGTCGTATGAATAAATCTGCTCAACCTCCGAAGACGAAGTAACCTGCGGTCGTTTTTTTATGTCTTCCATCCCGTTGACTCGTCGCGACGCGCTCTCTGGCTGGATAGCCTTCCTGCCGACCCTTGGTCGTTACGCGCATCAGCGAAATCATGTCGAGCCGCTCCATCGCAACGTCTCTCGGCTTAGTGCTGCTTTGCGCTACCGGCTGCTTTTGGAGGATGAAGTAGTGAGCGACACGCTGCGGACACATGAATTCGGCGTGGTCGAGAAATGGCTGCAGGAGATTTGCTGGCGGAGGTATTGGAAAGGCTGGCTGGAGATGCGCCCGGACGTGTGGACGAGCTGGCGGCAGCGGGTGCAGGAGCTGAGCGGGACATTGCCTGAGGCTGTGGTGCAGCGCGCGCTGGCTGTCGCGGCGGGGGAGGGCGGAGTTGCGTGTATGGATGCCATCGTGCGTGAATTGATCACTACCGGATATCTTCACAATCATGCCCGCATGTGGTGGGCCAGCTATTGGATTCACGTCGAAGGCCTGCCATGGGAACTTGGTGCGGACTTGTTTTTCCGCCGCCTGCTGGACGCCGACCCTGCTAGCAACACGCTCTCGTGGCGATGGGTTGCCGGATTGCAGACTCCAGGGAAAACCTACATCGTTAGACGATCAAACATCGAAAAGTATGCGCCCGAATTGCTCTGCGAGCGCACCGGCAGCGAACGAATCGCCGATGGTGCGTTCTCGCCTGCGGTCGCGATTGAGTTTGCCGACACTACCCGGCAGGCGCTGCCGGATCACCCAACGACCGTTCCGCATAGCGACCGTCGCATGGGGCTTTGGCTGCATACGGACGATTTACTTCCTGAAACTGGCCCGCTCGCGCATCTCACGCTGGTCACCATCGCTGCATTCTCCAGCGATCATGGCCACCATTCCGCGCTCAGTGAGCAGCGCATCGCGGCTCTGGATGAAGTGCTAGCCGATGGGCTCGCGCGCGCTGCGGCACATTTCCGGTGTCCGACGGTGCAAAGCAAGGATGCCGACCCGGTAGCTGGGTTCTGCACATGGGCAACGACTCATTCGCTTGATGAAGTTGTGGCATTTGCGCCGACCGTTGGCCCGGAGGCCGACCTTGTGCCGCGTCTCCGCCGACTTCTTAGCTTTGCAGGTATCACGCTCACCCTGATTCGGAGAGCCTCGGATGCCCATGCCTTCACGCTGGCGGGCGCAGGCTTTTTTCCGTTCTGGGAAAAGATGAGTCGCCACTTACGCGAGCAAAGCAGCCTCCCGGGCGAGCGATGAATTCGCCTCTTGTACGACCACAAGAATTTCCACTGTCATTCAACCCGCTAAGCAAAATCACATCAGTGATGAACTGGTAATCTGTTCTGATGGCGTTTGCGGAAATGCCGTCAGAAAAGCACTGGCTGTCCTTCGGTGAGGACATGGACGCGATCTTGCACTCCGAGCTCTCTCGCCCGCTCCATGAGGCGGATTGGAGGTTCGGTGACTGGCTCGTAGCTGAGGCGAAACGTCCCGTAGTGCATCGGGATCATTTTCTGTGCCCGCAGTTCGGCGAAAGCCAGGAGTGCCTGTTCCGGATTCATGTGAACGTCGCGTTTGCTAGGGGCCTCGTATGCCCCGATGGGGAGGAGGGCAAGTTCGATTGCACAGCGGTCTCCGATGTCGCGGAATAAAGGCTCGGCGTATGCGCTGTCGCCACAATGCAATACGGTGCGTCCGTTGTATTCGATGAAGAACCCGCCGAATCCACGATGCGAGTCATGCAACATGCGGGCGCCCCAATGGTAGGCTGGAGTGAGCGTGATTTTCAGTCCGTTGGACTCAATCGATTCCCAGTGCGAGAGTTCGTGGACGTGGTTAAACCCGAGGTCATGGACTAAGTTGCCGACATTTTTCGGGACGATGATCGGCTGTTCTGCCGCGACGGCTCGCAGGGTGCGGCGGTCGAGGTGGTCAAAATGGGCGTGTGTAACGAGCACAAGGTCGATGTCCGGAAGGTCGCGGAGCTCGATACCCGGGTGGCGGATGCGCTTGATGACCTTGAGCCATTTCGCCCAGTTGGGGTCGATCAGGATGCTTGCGGTGCGTGTCTGAATGAGAAATGACGCGTGACCGGTCCACGTGATACAGATGTCGTTCTCGCCTAGCGGTGGGAAAACGGGGCACGCATTGCGTCCGTCGCGTTTGGTGAACATCGACGGAATCAACACCTCCGTAAGAAAATTCCGTTTGTGCCAGCCGTCGCCGGGCTTCATCGTGATGTGATGCTCCGGGTTCGCCCGGTTTTCTACCTGCGCGTTGGCCAGACTTTGGCCGGCCTTGTGAATCCCACGTTTTAAAAATCGCTGAACCATACTTCGGCTACACTTTGAATGATTTTCCAGCAAAAGCAAACTCTCCGCCAGTCGATGCGTCTTCGTCTTCGCGAAATGGACCCGCGGGATCGAGCTGTTGCCTCGGCATCTATCTCGGCTCGACTTGAGGAGTTTCTCAAGGTTTTGCAGCCGCGGCGAGCGCTCGCGTTTGTCCCGTTGGAATCGGAGCCGGATTGGTGGTTGAGGCCGGCAATTGATCGTATGCAGTTCGCGTATCCGCGCATGGGCCGGGATGGAGCTGCATTTTTCCGGATCCAATCACCCGCTCATCTGGTGCCAGGACGATCTGGCATCCTAGAGCCGCCGGAATTTGCATTGATGTGCGTCGATGTGGCGGCAGCGGACTTGGTTCTTGTGCCTGGACTTGCGTTTGACGCAGAGGGTCGTCGGCTGGGTCGAGGGAGCGGGCACTACGATGCGATTCTCAAAAAAACACCGGCTGGGTGTCGCCGGATCGGGGTGGCATTCGATCTGCAAATGGTTGATCACGTTCCGGTGGAGGAACATGATCAGCGGGTGGACGCAGTGCTAACGCCGGGTGGGTTTACCCTTTCGCCGCCGCGACGGTGATGCGTCGTCCGTCCACCTGGATGACGACCACACGGGTGCCAGGATCAATAAAATCCCCGTCTGTGGTGACGTCCAGGTAAGCGGCGCCGATCATTGCTTTACCTGCGGGGCGCAGCACGGTGGACGCGGTTCCAACATCACCGACATTCGCGGTGCGATCAAATAGACTGGTTCCGCTGGATGCGGGGATGGATGGGCCGAGCGGTGATGCGGTGGCCAGCATCAACCGGCGGAAGATTGGAAGATGAGGCAAGTAACGAGCCAGCGCGCTGATCGCCAATACGGCAAGCAGCATCGTGATCCCGAGGTTAATCATCGGTTGTATCAGCATATCCACCGTGGGGACGACGGGTTCGCCCGGAAAATAATCGACCATGGCGAACAGCATGGACCCAAGCATGAGGGCTGCCCCGAGCATCGATAGTATAATGAAACCCGGAAAAAACACGAGTTCAAAGACAATGAGAATGAGCCCGAGGACAAAAAATGCGGCGACCTCAAGCCCGGTAAGCCCGGCGATGTAGTGACCGCCGAAGAAGGTGAGAAAACACAGCGCGGACAGAAATCCAGCCACCCCGAATCCCGGACTTTTAAACTCGATATAAGCCCCGATGATCCCTCCGAGCAAAAAGAGCGGCGCCAGCGTGGTGATCCACTGCGCTATCTTTTCAAATCCGCTGGGATCGATCTCTACCGTCGGACCAGAGAGCCCGGCCTGCTCCTTGAGATCATCAATATTTCCCGCGAGGCCTGAAGCAAGCAGTGGTTTTCCATCATAGACACGGACTGCCTCCTGAGCCGAAAGCGTAAGTAGCGATCCCTCTGCGCTGATGATCTCGTCGCCTATTTTGAATTCCTTTTCCTTGCTGATAAATGCCTCGGCAAGCTCGGGGTTGTAGCCATTGGCTTCGGCAGCACTGCGGAAATATCCGGAATAATACGACACGATCTTATCATTCATTGTTTCCGGAATTTCGGTGCCGCCGGAGGATACAGGCGCTGCCGCGCCGATCGCGCTCACGGGCGCCATATAGACATGTTTGGTCGAGAGCGCGATGAGAGCGCCTGCAGAACCAGCATTGGTGTTCACCCACGTGTAGGTTGGAAGCGTTGTTTTTTGAAGCAAGTTCAGGATCTCCACTGCCGCTGAAAGTGATCCCCCGGGAGTGTCCATATTAAGAACAAATGCCGACGCCTCCGCAGTCTCGGCGGATTTCAGAATTCGGCGTAGAAAAACAAATTGCGCATCAGTCACGGGGCCTTTGAGTGGCACCACGACGACAGCGCCCTGTGGGATCTCGGGTTCTGATGCGGAGCGAGCGGGTAGGGCTGCGCTGAGGAAGGCAAGGAAGAGGACGATGATGCGTCGCATGATATTTTCTTAATCTCACTCGCCGGATCGCATGCCTCAAGTTATTTTGACGAACTATGGCTCGGATTTCGGATGATGCAGTTGCGCAGGTTGCGGCAGCGAGTGACGTTGTGGACGTCATTGGCTCGTATTTGCAGCTCAAGCGGGCCGGGAGCAGTTGGCGGGGATTGTGCCCGTTTCATCAGGAAAAGACACCGTCGTTCCATGTGACGCCCGCGAGGCAGTCGTTTCATTGTTTTGGATGCGGAGCTGGGGGATCGGTATTCCGGTTTGTGATGGATTACGAACACGTCGATTTTCCTGAGTCCGTACGCCGCCTCGCACGCCGTGCAGGGATCGAGATCTCGGAGGAAACGAGCGAGGATATTGCAAACAGGGGGCAGCGCGACCGATTGATGAAACTCCACGCGGAGGCATCGGCATGGTTTCACACGAATCTCATGCGTCGGGCAATCGGGGGAGGGGCACGCGAATACTTGAAATCCCGGAAACTCACCTCGGATGTCGCCGCCCGCTGGCAGATCGGGTTTGCTCCCGAGAGCTGGGATGCATTGCTCGATTGGGCGGAAGCCGCGGGTTACTCGCCAGTGGAACTCGTGCGCGCGGGGCTCGTGACGGAACGTGAAGGCAGAGGTGTCTATGACCGGTTTCGCAACCGGGTGATGTTTCCGATCCGCAGCGACTACGGCGAGGTGCTGGCATTCAGTGGTCGCACGCTCGGCGACGATCCCGCGAAATATGTGAATTCGCCGGAGTCCCCGATTTTCACGAAAGGGCGGGTCCTCTTTGGACTGGACCTCACGAAGCGCGCGATTATTCAGGCGAACGAGGCGATTGTATGCGAAGGCCAGATCGACCTCATCGCGATGTTTGAGGCTGGCATCCAAAATGTTATTGCACCTCAAGGCACGGCATTCACAGCCAGGCAGGCGTCCCTGGTGCGGCAATTCGCAGAGACGGCGGTCCTGTGTTTTGACTCGGACAAGGCAGGCCAGCAAGCAGTCGAGCGCTCCCTCCCCGCATTGCTGGCGAGCGGTGTGAATGTCAAGGTGGCACGGATGCCTGCGGGTGAGGACCCGGATTCTGTGATTCAAAAGCACGGAGCCGATGCGTTGCGGGAATTGATCACCGCGGCGCGGGACTACTTCGAAGATACCGTCGAACGGGGGCTGGATGCCGATGCGTCTCCGCAGGCCCGGGCATCTGTGGCTCGGCGTATGGCATCGTTTTTGATTTCGATAGCGGATCCTGCCCTCCGGGAGGCAATTGCCAACCGGGTGCGGGCGCGCCTTGAGATCAGCACTGCTGCATTTTCCAAGCTGATGCAGTCTGCAAGGAAGCCTGCAGATCAACCCCAGGATGACGACCCGCCGACTCCGGAGCATATTAACCTGCCTGAGCGTGCACGGGTGCTTTACCGGCTGGCACTGGGATCGGACGCCGTCCGGCAATGGTTGCGGGAGCAGTCCGTGCCGGCTGGATCTCTGGGCGAAGAATTTGCTCTTCTGGAACGAATTGCGGAATCGGACCTCCTGATCAACGAGTCGTCGGGATTTGCGTCATTCTGTGCGGATTTGTCGGCAGCAGAAGAGCGATTGCTTTCCGAGATGTTTGCAGGCAAACTCCCCGCCGAACCGGTTGCTGTTGCGGCTGACGCGTGGCGGGGAATTCTTGCGGGAAATATCCGCAGCGAGATCGATCGACTGCACTCGCGAAAGCGCCAGCCCGGCCTTCCAATTTCCGAAATCGCTGCGCTCAATAAACAAACGCTTGACCTTCAACAACAATTGAACGATGTTTCTAAGCCATTTTCATCTTAGCCAAAAGCTGCCCAACCACTCTTGAAACCGCGATCCAAAGCCAATGTTGCGGCGTCGAAGGCGACTTCCGCCCGACCTGCAAAATCCACCGCCCGGCTTGTCAGTAAGCCAAAACCAAAGCCTGCTCCCAAGTCTGCCAAAACGCAGGCTGCTCCAAAGTCTGTGCCGGAAAAGCGTGCCTCAGCACCTGCGAAGCCATCTAAAACCGCTGCGAAGGTAGTGAAGACGTCGAGGACGCCCAAGGCAGTGAAGACGCCCAAGGCAGTGAAGACGCCCAAGGCAGTGAAGACGCCCAAGGCAGTGAAGACGCCCAAGGCAGTGAAGACGCCCAAGGCAGTGAA
>JBDNGG010000296.1:0-13745 GCA_041689405.1 Terrimicrobiaceae bacterium
CTCAACGAGTGCGGACGTCTCTACAGGGAGGAGATCTGGCTCCGGAAAATACCGGTAGTCGTGCGCAGATTCTTTGATGCGCATGAGCGTCGTTTCGCCCCGCACGTCGTCCCATCGCCGGGTTTCCTGGGCGAGCGTGCCGCCGCTGTTTAAGAATTCAATCTGGCGCGGAATCTCGAAGGCGAGCGCCCGACGGACGCCGCTGATCGAGTTTAGATTCTTGAGTTCGATCTTGGTCCCGAATTCGGTGGTTCCGACCGGCCTTACGGACACGTTTACATCGCAGCGTAGTTGGCCTTTTTCCATGTCTGCATCGCTGATGCTGCCATAGATCATGACCTGTTGTAGGACGGTGAGGTAGGCGAAGGCTTCCTCTGGCGACGCAATGTCGGGTTCTGAAACGATCTCCAGCAAGGGTGTCCCCGCCCGGTTGAAATCAATTCCTGTTGCCTGATCAAAGTGGAAACTTTTTGCCACATCCTCCTCGAGATGGATTCGGGTGAGTCGAACGTTTTTGTCCGGCGTTGCGATGGATTTCTGCGCATCCTTGGGGTACGCGAGGTCGTGGAGAGGGACCGTTCCATTTAAGCAAAATGGCAGATCGTATTGCGAAATCTGGTAGTTCTTTGGCATGTCCGGATAGAAATAATTCTTCCGGTCGAACTTGCAGTGGGGCGCAATATCGCACCCAAGCATCAGCCCGGCCAGCGCAGTGAGGCGCAGTGCCTCATGATTCATGACTGGAAGGGCACCGGGGAGCCCGAGACAAACTGGACAGAGATTGCTGTTCGGATCCGCGCCGTACTCCACCTTGCAACCGCAGAACATCTTCGTCTTCGTTTTCAGTTGCACGTGAACTTCCAGGCCAATGGTTACGATGTAGTCGGGAGGCATAAAATTTTGAATGGATCGATGGTGAAAATTTCTAGGTTAGCGGTTGCATTGACAAGAACTACTGCGGGCGTGGCACCGCCAGAACATCTCGATCCGGCACGGGGTTCGAGGAAATCAAAGATTCATCCATAGCCGCATCCCAATCCACATCCTGCATTTTTTGCCAAAGCACCGGGTCGCGCACGGCCTCAAGAACCTTGGGATTGGTAAGAAGGATCATGTAATTTCCAGAAATAGCAGCGTCATTGATGTCCGGATCCGCGATTAAATTCACAAATGCCCGATCTGTAACAACTGGTGTGAGGTGAGGGGATTCGATAAATCGTTGCGCGGCGGCTGGATCGGAAAGGATTTTACCGAGCTTCGTGATGATGTGGATGGTGGATTCTGGAGTCATGTCCACGCTGCGCATCCAAGACCCGGTTTCTCCGGCCTCAATGGAGCGCTTGAGTTTGACAAGTGCTGGCTCCCAAAATGACGGTTTGGTCGTGCTGCCCGGAACATTTCGTGCCTCCAGCCGTGTTTCAGAGAATGCGCCGAGTGTCCGAACCCCGGCGAGGATGGAAAGGACGATGAGAACCCCAAAAATAGTGCCGCATAACGCGCCACCAATGCCCCAAATTAGTCGCAGGATCAGCGAACTATGTTGTGCCGTGCGCTTAAATAAAAGCGCGCCTGCAAACCAAATCGCAACAAAAACCAAGATGCCTGCTGCCAACCCGGCTAGAAGTTGCGCCAGCATCCGTGGCAACGGAAGCCAGTCCAGCCACCCCGCGGGAATTGAAAATGCAACTGCGCTGCCAGCCATGTATGAGAAAATCATCGCGCAGAGCGAAATCACGCCCCGAATGACGCCGGCGCGCCACCCGGAAAAAATCATCCATCCGATACAAACAATTGACCCGACAAGAAAAGCGGTCTGCCATACTGGAGAAGCCTGCGGCATAGGAAGGGTTCAGCCGTTCTGCGCGCGATGCCGCAACGCATGATCGCAGAGGACCATCAGGCTCATAGCCTCCACCATGGGCACGGCCCGGGGCAGGACACACGGATCGTGACGGCCACGCGCGGCGAGGTCGCCTTCTTCGCCTTGCACGGTCACCGTTTGCTGGCTGCGCGATATCGTCGCTGTTGGTTTGAACGCGACACGGAAGATGATCGGTTCGCCATTGCTAATTCCCCCTTGCACCCCGCCAGATCGATTGGTCGTAGTCCGCACCCGCCCGTCCACAATGCGAAAGGCATCGTTGTGCTCGGATCCACGCAGGCGCGTGCCGGAAAATCCTGATCCCACCTCAAATCCCTTGGTTGCTGGCAGACTCAACATCGCCTTGGCAAGATCGGCATCCAGCTTGTCGAACACCGGTTCTCCCCAACCCGCCGGCAGTCCGCGAATCACACACTCCACAGTGCCGCCAATTGAATCACCCTGACTTCGAACCTCCTTAATCCGCTCGATCATACGCAGCGCAGTATCCGCATCCGGGCAGCGAACAATATTCTTTTCGACATCATCAAACGTCACCGTATCCGGATCAATGACCGCATCGATATCATGGATCGAGCTGACATAGGCGACTACCTCGAGCGCCGGAGCAATTGACTGCAGCGCCTTGAGCGCGACAGCTCCAGCCGCAACGCGCCCGATCGTCTCGCGGGCTGATGAGCGGCCGCCACCCTGCCAGTTGCGAATGCCGTATTTCGATTGGTAGGTAAAATCTGCGTGCGAGGGACGGAACATCGTCTCCATCTCGCTGTAGGCTTCTGGCCGGGCATCCGTGTTGGGAACCATGATTGAGATCGGAGTTCCCAGCGTGCGCCCTTCAAATACGCCACTCAAAATCCGACAGGTGTCAGACTCCTTGCGCGGAGTCACAATATCACTTTGCCCCGGCCGTCGCCGATCCAATGCGGGTTGGATATCCGCCTCGGATAGATCGATGCGTGGCGGACAGCCATCAATCACGACCCCCACGCCACCGCCATGCGATTCGCCCCACGTTGAAACACGGAATACCTCACCAAAAATACTGCCCATACAGGTCGGAATCTATTCTCTGGCCCTTCGGTTCGAAAGAAATTTCTCAAACGAAGAAGTTGCCCGTATTGCTGCGTCGGTCAATCGGTGGGGATATGCCCATTTTGACTGCGGCAATCGTAGGCCGCTGAAAGACAAATCGCCAAAGCAAGTGTGACCCCAAACGGGAGGGTTTCAAAATGCTTGCCGATTTGAAGGCGGATCTTATCAGCAGGGCAGTAATCATCGTTTCAGGGCCGTAGCTGCAGGTCCACAGTGCGACCGAGCGCCTCAGTGAGCTGAGCACAGATGCCAGCGGCATCGCACGATGGATATTTTACACGTGGCAACAGCGATTGAACTCGGCACGAGGAAATTCCTAACTTTCGATGCTCACGAGAAAAAACTCGCCGAGGTGGAAGGGCTCGTGGTGCCGCTATGACTGAATGCGTGAACCAAGCCGCGGTGAGACTGAAGCCTGGCGACGTTGGTCTCGACGACCCGGCGTCTGAGAATAAACTGAAATCCTGTTGCCGAGTTGCAACGGTGAATGATTTCCACCTGCCTGCTGTCGCCCGCGCGAATGAGCTGAAAATGCACCTGCAGCGTGCTGTGAGGCGTAAATTTTAGATCTCTATGCAAACAATCTGGGTAATTTACGATCAATTGTGGACTGGCAACTCGGCATTTTCCGGCTACACGGCAGGAACTAGCCGGGTGTTAATGATCGAGTCGGACGCGTCTTTTAGAAAGCTCCCGCTCCACCGGATTAAACTGGCTTTCTTTATCTCCGCGATGCGCCATTTTGCTGAGGAATTGGAGGCCGCCGGTTGGCAGGTTGATTATCATCGGCACGGCGACACGAAGGACTACCAGTCCGCGATTCGTTCGCATGTGGAAAAATTTCGCCCGTCATCGATTCGGGTCCTTGCCCCCAACGACTACGCTTTGCAACAGGCGATCCCGGCCCTGGAGAAGAAATGTGGCGTGCCTATCGAGTCGGTGCCGACGAACCAATTTCTATTGTCGCGCGAGGATTTTGCTAAATGGGCTGGCAGTGGAAAGTCGTTGAGAATGGAAAACCACTACCGAGCCATGCGGAAATCACTTCGGATTTTGATGACGCGCGATGGAGAACCCGAGGGTGATACCTGGAATTTTGATGCGGAAAACCGGGGCACCGTGAAGGATTGGGAGGCTGCGGGCACTCCGAGACCCAGTCCTGCACCGGAAATTCGTCGGGACGAGATCACTGAGCGGGTGATTTTTGAAGTGAACGATGCATTTCCCAAACATCCCGGAGATGCGAATAATCTCTGGTTACCGACGACTCGCGGGGAAGCGCTGACCTGGCTTCGGCATTTTGTCGAGCATCGGCTGGGGTTGTTTGGTCCGTTTGAAGATTTGATGATCGAACGCGAACCGCTGCTTTTTCATTCGGTGCTTTCGCCGATGTTAAATATCGGACTACTCACTCCGATGGAATGCGTGGATGCAGCGGTCGCAGCGTTACGGAGTGAAACCCCGCCACCTCTCCGGTCCGTGGAGGGATTCGTCCGGCAGATCATCGGCTGGCGGGAATTCGTGAATGGGGTTTATTGGCTGCGCATGCCGGAATATCATGCGGTAAATGCACTCGCAGCCGAGATACCCCTGCCGGATTGGCTTTGGGAGGGCACGCCACCGATGCATTGCATGGAAATGGCAGTCACTCAGGTGCGCGACACCGGATATAATCATCATATCCAACGCCTCATGGTGCTCGGAAACTATTTCCTCCTGACCGGCTGCCGTCCGCAGGAAGTGCTCGATTGGTACTCGGCAATGTATGTCGATGCGCACGACTGGGTAATGGCGGCCAATGTGCTGGGCATGGTTCTATATGCAGACGGCGGTTTCATGGCCAGTAAACCCTATGCAGCCGGGGCAGCTTATATTTCAAAAATGAGCGACTACTGCAATGGGTGTCGCTACAAACCGAACGTCAAGACCGGACCTGAAGCTTGTCCGTTTCACTCGCTCTACTGGGCTTTCTATGATCGACATCAGACACGTTTCGCGAAGAACCCACGCGTTGCCGTGATGATCGGCAGTTGGAAAAAACGCACGCTGGACGAGCAAAATGAAATCCGAAATACCGCCGCAGCTTGGATTGCGACTCACCATCCGAACTAGCGGATCCGCCGGAGTCTCCAGAGTGCCATCAGACTGATACTGTCAAGGAAAATGGCGCTAGAGTGGTTGAATGTTCCGGATTCACGGTGATGAAGTTCGGGATGGCAAGGGGGCTTCCTGCGGCAAAGGATGCCAAAGGGAAGCCGATATCGCTGAGGTTCGGGAAAGCCTCGATTCTTCGCGGAGGACCATGCCAAAGGCGGAGGAAACATTTCCGAACGAGCGTAGAAAGGATCCATCGGCGGCAAATTGGACCATGTTGTTGCTATACCGCCCCGGCACGTAGAGATTTCGGGCAAGTCGAAAACGAATCCCGAGGGGCCATCTAGACCAATGTGGAACGCTGACCAAGTATCATTGCCGTCTCCGGTGGTGGAATCGAATCGGAAGCTTCGGTCGTTGTTCTGGCTGGAAACGTACAAAAATCCGTCGTTATGGAGGGTCATATCCACCGCGCATTCGGGATCAGTGGTAGCGAATATGTCGAGGTAGGACCGATCCGCCAAATTGTAACGAAGGATATTGTCTGTGTTTGCGCTGGCTACGAGGACGCTGCCGCTGGGAGCGTTCTTTGATTGCGCGGGAAAAAAACTAATCTCAGCGAGCCAGAGCGAATGTCCTGCCATGGCGGAGTGGTCGTTGATGAGGACTGCTTCGCCTGCTTACCTTCTGCCGTGCTGAATTCGGTCGAGGGTCACGGTGGCTTGGAACGCCGCCTGCACATTGTGAACGCGGAAGATCGAGGCGCCGCGCAGCGCTCCAGATACTAAACATGCCAGCGTGCCGGCATCGCGGTCTTTTGCATCCGGGATCCCGAGGACATCTCCGATCACCGTCTTCCGTGACACAGGCATGAGGACCGGATGCCCGAGTCCTGCTATCCGACTCAGCTCCCGCATGACCCGCAGGTTGTCGTCGCGCTGTTTCGCGAAATCGATGCCTGGGTCCAAAATCATTGCGTCCTGCGGGAGTCCAGCCTCCCGTGCCACGCGGATGCGGTCTTTGAAAAATGCGATCATTGCAGTCATCACATCATCGTATTCCACATGAGTGTGTACTACTTTGGGGGTGCCCACGGTGTGCATGATTAAAAGGGCTGCCCTGTTCTTTGCGGCTGCCACAGCATTCTCCGGAGTGGGGAGGCCGCTCATGTCGTTGAGGATATCACCGGCGATGGCAAGCGTGTGCCGGGCCACTGACGCTCTCCAGGTATTGATCGACAAAAGCGGCGGAAATATCTGATCGCTTCCGGCGGGGATTGTTTGAGCGACGGCGTTTGCGAAGCCCAACAAAAATGGCTCGAGTCGCGCGATCTCCGCAGATTCGGTGATTGCTGCGCGGTTGGTCCGCGCGCTCTCAGCACCCACATCGATAATGTCCGCTCCCGCCGCGGTCAGCTCCGCCGCGCGTTCCAGCGCCCAATTGGCGTCCAGCTTTCCGTCTCCGGAAAATGAATCGTCGTTAATGTTGACGATTCCCATGATTAATGGTCGGCGCGGAAATGAAATGGATCGGTTGCGAACAGTGAGGATCATAGCATCGTATGGATTCTTGCTTGTTTCACGGGGTTGTCTCTCTCAGTGTCATCCCAAGTATTTACTTATGAAATTCATCGATTCCGTTTACGAAAAACTCAAGCGCCATCCGAAACGGATTGTTTTTCCAGAAGGTGACGATGTGCGTGTTCTGCGTGCAGCGCAACAATTTTACGAGAACAACCTCGGTGTGCCGGTGTTACTCGGGCAGCGGGATGTGATCGAACGGATTGCGCTCAGCGAGAAAGTCTCGCTTGATCACGTGGCTATAATCAATCCGGAAACATCGTCGGACATGCCGCTTTTTTGCGAGCGTTTGGAGCGCTTGGACCGATACAAAAAAATGGGCGTCAAGGATGCGCGAGCCATCATGGTGAACCGCAATTATTTTGCTGCCATGATGCTTCAGCACGGCTTGGTGGATGGCTTGGTGGGTGGAGTTAGTTCCTACAGTGGCTCCTTGCTCCGTCCACTGATCCAACTGGTAAAGCGGCTTCCCCACGCGGACATCGTTGCAGGTGCCGTCGTCGTGGCCGTGCCGAATTCCGAGTTCGGAGACGATGGAGTTTTGTTTTTCAGCGACTGCGGCGTCATACCGGAACCTACCATGCAGCAATTGGCGTCGATCGGCGTGCAAACGGGAATGCTCGCCCGTCAGGTATTCGGTCAAAAGCCGCGCGTCGCGATGTTGAGCTTTTCAACCAAGCGCAGCGCGGTCACTCCCTCGACGGAAAAGATGGCATCCGCAGCCACACTGGCACGGGAGTTGGCAACGTCCATTGGCTTTGAAATGGAAGTGGACGGCGAACTTCAGGCGGATACCGCATTGGTGCCCGAGTTGGCGGGGATCAAGCAGGTGGGTGGACTGGTGGCGGGCAACGCCAATGTGCTGATTTTCCCGGACCTCAATAGCGGCAACATTGCCGTTAAGCTCATCCAGCATTTAAGTAAGGCGCGTGTTTACGGACAGCTCTTGCTCGGCCTGAGTCATCCGGCCGCCGAGCTCTCCCGGGGCACACATCCGGACGAGATCGCAAGCGTTGCCGCATTGGTGGGGCTCCAGGCAATCGAATACCGGAAGTTGTACCCGGAAACTGATTTGACAGACTGATTCTTCTTCCGACCCCGTGAATACGACGACCCCTCGCATCTTCATCGCCGCCACGGAGCAGAATACAGGCAAGACGACCACTTCTCTTGGGCTGTATGGCGTGCTGCGTGGATGGTTTCCTGCAATTGGTTTCATCAAGCCGGTCGGTCAACGATTCGCTGAGGTTGAGGGCAAGCGCATTGACGAGGACAGTGTTCTTATTCGGGACACATTCAATACACAGACTCCCATTGAGGACATGAGTCCCATTGCGGTAGAGCCGGATTTCACGCGGCGATATATTGAATCCTCAAACAGTGAGGTCCTCGAAAACCGCATCCGTAATTCCTTTGATCGCGCCTGCTGGGAAAAGGACTTTGCAATCATCGAGGGTACCGGCCACGCGGGTGTGGGATCGGTGTTTGACCTCTCGAATGCGAAGGTTGCGAAGATCCTGCACTCGAAGGTGATTCTGGTCACACCCGGCGGCATCGGCCGTCCAATCGACGAGGCGGCACTCAATCGCGCGCTTTTTGATCGTGAGGGTGTGGAGGTGATTGGTGTCGTTATGAATAAGGTATTGCCGTCGAAAATCGACTATATCTCCGAGTTTGCCCGCCGGGGATTTGAGCGTCTCGGTCTGGAATTGCTTGGCGTGATTCCCCAAGAGCGCACGCTCTCGGAACCTACCATGCTCGACGTCTGCGCCAATATCCGAGGGGAGGTCATCGCCGGTGAGGCGCTCATTCATCGATACGTTTCGTCCGTGATGATTGGCGCCATGCAGCCAAACAATGTGCTTGCCCGGCTCGAACCCCGGACGCTCCTTGTCGTTTCTGGCGACCGCGAAGATGTCATTCTCGCCGCACACTATGAGGCCGAACGCGCCGTTCTCGAAAACCGGGAAGGTCTCATAAGCGGACTCGTCTTGTCCGAGTCACTGCGGCCGCAGAGTGCCGTGGCTGAACTGATAGAAAATTCGAGTCTGCCGGTAGTTGTGTCACCGATGGATAGCTACACGATTGCCAGCCGCATCCATTCCATGACGGTGAAAACGCTCCCTAGGGATGTGGAGAAAATTATCCGAATCCAGCAACTGGTGAGCAAGCACGTGGATGTAAAACGGATTCTCGAAAAAATCCGAATGCCTGAAGAGTAGGCGGCAGCCGCAATTTTCACTTGTGCGGATTACCTCCGCGTTCAATGGTAAGTCTTTCTCTAATATTTAATTTTTCCTATGAGCACGTATGCACACCCTGAATCCCTGGTCACCACTGATTGGGTAGCCGAGCATCTCAACGACCCATCAATGCGATTGGTCGAGAGTAACGAAGACATCCTACTTTACAGCACGGGGCACATCCCGGGTGCTATACACATCGACTGGCGCTCCGACCTGCAGGACCAGACGGTGCGGGATTACATCTCTCCAGAAGATTTTGCCGGGCTGGCTGCAAAACATGGGATCACCAAAGACACGACAGTTGTGTTTTACGGCGATAAATCCAATTGGTGGGCCTGCTACGCACTGTGGGCATTTCAATTATTTGGTCATCAAAATGTCAAAATTCTCGATGGTGGCCGTGACAAATGGATTGCTGAAGGGCGTGAGATCACCCGTGAAGTGCCGAAATTTCCATCCGCAGAATATCCGGTGCCGTCAAAACGCCACGATGACCAAATCCGCGCATTTTTTGAAGAGACGCTGGCCCACAGTCAGGAAAAAAAGCCGCTCATTGATGTGCGCTCGCCGGGCGAATTTGTCGGTGATGTCACGCATATGCCCGAGTATCCCCAGGAAGGAGTCCTGCGCGGCGGGCACGTGCCGGGAGCCCGCAGTGTGCCGTGGAAACGTGCGGTTAAGGACGACTCGACATTCAAATCTGCCGATGAACTTCGTGTGATCTATGAGTCTGAGATGGGTCTCAAACCAGGCGATGACGTTATTGCCTATTGCCGAATCGGCGAGCGATCGAGCCACACGTGGTTCGTATTAAAATACCTGCTCGGCTACGAGAATGTACGCAATTACGATGGATCATGGACCGAGTGGGGCAACCGTGTGCGTGCTCCCATCGCACGCGGCGCTTAATCCGCCGTTGCCGAACTGGTGTCCGCAGGCTGTTCATCGCGGGCTCGCACCGTGCGCGCCCGCTTCGAATCTGGACGCGAGGGTTTACCGAGAATCGAGTCGAGTTCTTCCCGGCGGAGTTGGCGCCAATAGCCGGTTTTGAGCCGTGGGTCCCGGAGCCCGCCGATACGCACACGCGTCAATTTTTTCACGCGATACCCGCCCACGGTCCATAACATATCGCGGATTTGGCGCTTGAGACCCTGCCGGAGAATAATCTTAAGCTTTGTCGGGGCGAGGGGATGCACGCTGTGCATTTTCGCACGTCCGGTTTCCAGCATAACTCCCTTTTGGAGTTTGGCGGTGAGTGTGATGTCGAATGGCTTGTCGATGAGGACCTCGTATTCCTTTTCGATTTCATGCGACGGATGCGTGAGCTCCTGCGCATAGTCGCCATCGTTGGTCAATACAATCAATCCTTCGCTTTCCTTGTCGAGTCGTCCCACATGGAACAACCGGCCGACATCCTTTGGAATGAGGTCAAAAATCGTTTTCCGGTTATCTTCGTCTGACCGCGTACAAACGTAGCCTGCAGGTTTATTGAGGAGGATGTAGGCATGAGATTTTGGTTTTACCGGACGCTTGCCGACGCGGACGTTATCACCGGGTAGCACTTGGGTCGCGAGGGAGGTGATGACGATATTATTGACGCGGATTCGGCCCTCCAGCACCAGCTCTTCGCAGGCGCGGCGGGACCCAAGGCCGGCGGCAGCGAGGTAGCGGTTAATTCTCATCATAAAAAAAGCACCCCGACACTCGCGTGCAGGGGTGCTCGGAAAAAGATCGATGGTGGGTCCGGAGGAGATTAATCCTCAGGCTTCGTCTTCGGCAGACCGATCACGCTTTGATTGGGGTCAAAAAGTCCACGTTTTTTTAGCAGCTCGACGCGTTCGAACCGCTTCAGCACGCTTCGCTTCGCTTTGATCGCGCCCTTTCCTTTTAGGCTGGGATGTTGGCTCATAATTAGCCGGTGAGAATGACCTGCGTCTCGCGACAAATCAATCAAATTCTTGGAAAATATTGCTGAGGGGAAAAGCGCAGGATCACGTGCGCCGGTGGACGACAAAGTATCAGCAGGCTCCAGCCCGCTTGGAATCCCACCGAAGACACTCGATCTGGAAACGCTGGCGCGTACGGAAACTTCTATGTGCCGACAGGTGCGCTTCCGTTACCGGGCAGCTCAATTTTGCGATGAAATGCATGGTCGCACGTTATGAAGAACTCTCGGAGGGTCCTCAGCGGTGCCCCCCCGAAACCGGGGAAAATCTCAGTCGGGTCCTGAACATCAATATTTTCAAAGTTCCTGAAAAATTGTTGCTGATGGGATGAATTAAACTGGTCTGCTGTGGAGAATTCTTCCCCAAGATATTTTTGAAGAATCCCGCGGTGCAGCATTCGTAAGGCATCCCGTGTGAAGGGGGTTACTTTTTGCGCGGGATGTTTCGTCTGCCTTGCGGGTCTATTCCTTTTTCCGTGGGGCGGCAGGCTTTTTGAGGTTCTTCTTGCTCATCGCCGGCTTTGTTAACTTCACTTTTTTTGACGGCTTGGGTGCCGCAGATCGTTTCGCTATTTCTGCAGGCCCCTCTGGTTCGAGATCAACTCCGAAGACATCGGAGAGAGCATCAGATTTCAATGTGCGTCGGCGGGATGATTGGCGTCCGTCGAGGGATTCTGCGGCACCCGCTGCGGCGATGAGTTCACCTTGATCAACCCCGCGGAGGGTGAAGAGGAGACTTGGGGCAGAGTCCAAGCGCGCTCCCACCCCATAGAGCACGGCGGCGAGGTGTTTGCACAATCCGGCGGAATCCGGGCAGTTGCAGTCGAGGTGGATTTCCTTGGGGAGCGGGAAAAGCCCGTCTGAGGGGTCGGTCACGACGGACATGATTTCATCGGAAATTCTGCCTTGGAGGAGTTCAATGAGTGAGCCAATCCCGCCGTGGCAACGTTTTTTGATGGCAGCCCATTTGCTAGGAGTCAGCGGATCGATGCGGATATTGATCTCATAGAGTTTCGACCCTTGAACGAGCGCGTGGATATTTCCGGTTTGAACCTGAAGATGCAGCACGGCTCCACTGCGCACATACGTGCGGCCCCGTGGCAGCCGGTTCTCGTAGTCGCTGAAAGATTCCAGATGCCGACACCAACCTTGGCCCCAGAAGCTCGTGGCAATTTTTATCCGATGGGCCAGCGTGCCCACGGGTTCGATTTTTTTCCCCTTCTTCTCAAGGGAGGCAATTTTTTTTAACGCCTTAGCGCGACGGTCGGCGGCACTGACATATGGTGGGTAATGGTTCCAGGTCATGGGGGTTTAGTTTTCGGTTTTGCTGAGATCGAGGCGAACAAAATCCATCAGCTCGGCGTTGTTCATTTCGGTGAGGGATTTTTCGGCACTACCCGTGAGGATGGCATCCGCCGTGTTCTGCTTGGCGGTGATGAGCTCATCGATTTTTTCTTCGAGCGTGCCGGTCGTGATGAATTTGTGAACGAGGACATTGCGCTTCTGGCCGATGCGGAAGGCGCGGTCCGTGGCTTGATTTTCCACGGCGGGATTCCACCAGCGGTCAAAATGAATCACATGGCTGGCGGCGGTCAGGTTGAGTCCGGTTCCGCCGGCTTTGAGGGAAAGCACGAAGAACGGTGGCCCCTGCTCGCGCTGGAATTGATCCACAAGGTTCTGCCGCTCCCGCACCGAGGTGCCGCCATGGAGGATGAGTCCGTGACGTCCAAAGACCTTGCTGAGGCAAGCCTCCAGAGGGTCAGCCATTTCCCGGAATTGCGTAAAAATAAGGGCCTTGCCGCCGCGCGCGTTGATCTCCTCGCAGAGCAGGACGAGTCGCTGGAACTTGGCGCTCCCAGCCACATCAAAGGCACCCGCTTTGATGAGCTGATCCGGATGATTACAAATTTGTTTGAACCGCATCAGGTAGGCCAAAACGAGCCCTCGCCGTGCAATTCCCTCCGCCGTATCGAGCGCCTTTGCAAGACCGTCTGCCGTCTGCTGGTAAAGTTCTGCCTGAGCGGGACTGAGTCCGCAAAAGACCTTCATCTCGGTCTTGTCGGGCAAATCGGCAATGATTGATTTGTCGCTCTTCAGACGACGCAGAATATAGGGCGAAACCAAACGACGCAGCGGCGCGTAGTGGTCGGAATTTTCCGTGCGCAGGTTTTTCACAAACCTCTGGAACTCGCTCGCGGAGCCCAGCAATCCGGGATTGATAAAGTCAAAGAGCGACCACAGATCACCGAGGTGGTTCTCGACCGGAGTGCCCGTGAGGGCAATGCGTGCGGTCCCTTCAAGGCTTCTCACGGCTTTGCTCTGTCGGGAGCCATGGTTTTTTATGGCCTGGGCTTCATCGACAATGATCCACCCCCACTGGACGCTTTTCAGCCATTCGAGCCGGGGCAACGTGCCGTAGGTGGTGATCACCAGATCGGGTTTGTCCGGCGCGGTCATGGCGGGCTTTTTTGGGGTTTCGCCCAGCGTCTCGGATCGGTGCGCAACGTAAAGTCGTAAAGTCGGCGCGAAGCTGGCGGCCTCGCGCTTCCAATTCCCAATCAGGGAGGCGGGGACCACCAGCAGGCTGGGAGGAGCGTCAGGACGCTGCTCCTGTTTTCGCAGCAACGCAGCCAACACCTGCACGGTCTTCCCGAGGCCCATGTCATCGGCCAGACAGGCTCCAAGCCCTCCGCTCGCACAGAACCAGAGCCAGTTGAGTCCGATGGTCTGATACGGACGCAGGGTGGCACGCAGAGCCGGGGGGGCAGGCTGCGCATCGGGGGAACTGAGTTGCGAAAGGATTTCGGAAAGCCATTTTCCCGGTTTCGCAAATGCCCACTCCCGGTGCTCTTCGATGTCCTCCTTCGCCCTGAGGTCGCCGGGGGCTCCGGCCAGCAGGCGCATCC
>JBDNGG010000297.1:0-7071 GCA_041689405.1 Terrimicrobiaceae bacterium
GGCGATGATCCCGCACAGGCCTGGGCATCTCTCGACGCGCCGCGTGGTGTGCTGGAGGCATGGGTGCCATTTGCGATGGAGCTTTCTGTGGTCGCTGCCCGCGGATGGGATCATTCGGTGGCTGTTTTTCCTGTGGTGGAAAATATTCACACCAACCACATCCTCGACCTTTCGGTGATTCCCGCACGGGTTCCCGAGGCTTCCGCACAGGAAGCCATTGAGATCGCGGGGCGCGTCATCACGGCGCTTGATGTGGTCGGGTTGTTGGCCGTCGAGTTTTTTCTCCTGCCCGATGGCCGGGTGATCGTAAACGAACTTGCTCCCCGGCCACACAATAGCGGGCATTTTTCCTTCGACGCATGTGTCACCAGCCAGTTCGAACAACAACTTCGTGCAGTCTGCGGACTGCCACTCGGCTCCGTTGAACTCCTCCGCCCGATCGCAATGAAAAACCTGCTCGGGGACATCTGGAATCAGGGGGAGCCGGATTGGGCCGCTTCGCTCGCCGATCCCGATATCAAGCTTCACCTATACGGAAAGCGCACTCCGCGTCCGGGCAGGAAGATGGGGCATTTGTGCGCGTTTGGCACATCCAACGAGGACGCGCTTGCGAAGGTTGAGGCGGCCGCGATCCGCCTGGGGCATTCCTAACTCAGAGCTCCCGCACCTCAATCCATGTCGACGCCGACTGCTTCGTTTCCGGATCTTCGGCAGTGATATGATGTCTGCCCGCTTTAAGCACGAAACCCTCGCCATCGGCGCCCGGCTGCAAGGTCTCGCAATGCCAGCGCACCGACCGGGCTCCGTTACTACGGAATGCGGCACGCTGTCGCTCGCGGGGTAAGTCAGGATCGAGATAAAAAATCGTCCCCCGATCCGGCGATAAAATGGCAAGCTTCCCGCTGCGAACCTCCGACGAGACAAGGCTTCCGAGCATGTTGTGCGGACTGGCAAGCCACTCGGCGTAATTGGATGATAGTCGGACTCCGCCGTCGGGTTGGAGCTCGTTCGCGGTCGCGTAGGCGGGCGGTAAAACGCATACTTCGGAAACTGCCGACGGTGAACCCTCCTCGACTTGCTTTCCAAGGAGCGGATGAATCCATACATCCTGCACGTCGTTGGGCCGTCTAAATGACGACGTTCCGAAGGTGTTATTGAGGTGACAGAGCATTTCATGCATTACCGGAGCCGCGCCGGTGACCCCTGTAATTTCGCGCATTGGGGACCCATCGGCATTTCCGACCCATACGGCCACCGTGAACTCGGGCGTAAACCCCACGGAGACATTATCGCGGTAATCGGAGCTGGTTCCTGTCTTGGTCGCAGCGGGAAATGGGAGGGCAAGGAAGGAGTTCAATCCGAAGGCCGATGCTCGGGCAGCATTGTCTGAAAGCATATCCGCAACGAGCCAAGCAGAAGAGGCAGCAAAAACGCGGCGACCGGATGTTTCCGATGATACTCCATCGCGCAGTAATCGCATCGGGCGGTGGATTCCAAGTCGGGCAATCGTCGCGTATGCACTGGCCAATTCAGTGAGTCGTGTCTCGCCGTTTCCGAGCGTGAGGCCCAGACCATAATGTTCCGCAGGATGACCGAGCGTGGAAATGTCGAGGTTGCGTAGGAGCCGGAGCAGTTGGTCCGGACCGCCTGCCATTTCGAGTGTGCGGATTGCTGCAATATTGAGCGAGTTTCCGAGGGCGAATCGCAGACTGACCGGGCCGAAAAACCGTCGGTTGTAGTTGTTTGGCCGATAGACACCGGTGGGCGTCGCGAACGAGGTCGCGACATCGGCAACGGTGGTTCCGGGGAATGCGCCGGACTCCATGGCGAGGATATATGCGAACGGCTTGATCGCTGACCCCGCGGATCTGGGCATCCATGCGCAGTTGACTTGGCCGGTTGCATCGTCGTGAGGTGCTCCTGCAACTGCCATTGCGAGGATGTCACCCGTCGGATTGTGTACTACAACAAGTGCCCCATTTCCGACGTTTTTATCCCGGAGCGCAGCCAGTTGGGAGGCCAGCATGCGTGTTGCAATATTCGTAAGCTCCAGGTCTAACGTAGTGCGGATTTCCCCTCCCGACACGGGCAGAAGCTGCGATCGGGTCAGCAGAAGATCCACAAAATGCGGTGCCTGATACACGTGACCCCGGGGCGCCAAGACGAGGTTCTCTTCGCAGGCGAGGGCGTGTTGCGTCGGAGAAATCGATTCTTCCGCGAGCATTCGATTTAGAATGTATTGCTGCCGTGCGCGGGCCCCGGTCGGATTGTCGTAGGGATTGAGTCGTGTCGGAGCATTTGGCAATGCGGCCAAAAATGCAGCCTCAGCGACGCTCAATGCAGCCGCAGGCTTGGCGAAATAATAGCGCGCGGCAGATTCTATTCCCTGCTGAAGGTCTCCAAATTCCAATCGGTTGAGGTATTCGGTCAGGATGCGTTGTTTGCCCCAATTTCTCTCAATGGCAATCGCAAGCCGGATCTCGTTTAGTTTTTGCCCCAGGGTGCGTTTTCCCGGACGGATGAGTTTGATCACCTGCTGCGATATCGTCGATGCCCCGGAGCGAAACTCCCCGTGCTGGACTGCCTGCGCAAGCGCCCGAAGCGATGCCCGGATGTCAATGCCTGCGTGCTGATAGAACCGCTTGTCTTCCGCCGCAAGGACGGCGGCGATGACGTGTGGCGGGAGTTGGTCTGCCGTCAGCGGGCGAGTGATCAATGTCTCATCGACCAAAAGCGCCCGAAGCGGAACTCCATGACGGTCAAAAAATTCCGCACTTGGCCGAATCGGGGTAATAAAGTCGGGCGGCACGGACGCGCTGCACAGCCAGATCACACCGCCTGCAATCAGCAGAGTTGCCGCGATGCAGGCGCGAAGGACCACTGGCTTACTTGGCAGCCGTGCTGGTGAGCGTTTCGATTTCACTGAGTCCAAAGCGTTCCGGACGATACATTTCTTCGGCCTTCGCCGCTGGCGCAATCGCTTTTCCTGCATTGCGGACGCGGGCGAGATATTGATAGGAATATGCTCCCGCCGGTAATCGATCCGAAAAGAACCGCACGCGGTCACTCAGAACCTCGCGGAAGTCCACGGGAGCAGACGTAGTGGCGTCAACGGCGGCGGTCTTGCTGACAAAATCAGGATTTATCGCTTCCAGAATGGCGGGCAGCGGGTCGTCAATGGCAACAAACGAGGCCGGCCGACTAGATTCCACACGCAGCGTCACCAGCACCCGATCACCCACCCGGAGGTCGTCAGCGGGCAGCAGAGTCCCATCAGGACTCACCTTTTGGTAGCTCCGCGAAACCGAGAATCCTCGATCCTGCCGCGGTTGCACCCCGAGCGGCGGATACACGACAAAGGTCGTCTGTCCAAACAACGTGCCCTTTTTCGGATTGGTCACGGCGAGCTTCGTCGGCTGCGTTTGTGAAGGAAATGGGAGAGTTGTTTCGATGAGCGGATCGGCTTTGGTCACTTGGAAACGTGTGACGTCGCTGCCGTTCGCTATTTCTCCGGAAACGGGCGTGCCCGCTTTGCTACCCGCAGCCTCGACGCCGGTGTAATAGGCCTCCATGGCAAGCAGGGCCCATGCGTTCGCCTGAGTGTTTCCCCACTGCCCATTGACCCGCTGTTGAAGGAGCTCAGCAACCAAGGGCGGGATCTGCTTCGACTGCGGGGTCAGAACCGACAGCGCAAGCAGATGCATTGCAGATGCGCGCGCTTGATTTCCAAACGTCGAGTATCCGGCTGCTGCGACCGACGGAGATTCGAGAAGGGTGGTTGCGGTTTCGATTGCCTTAGGGCCTCCAGACTGTGCCATCGCAAGCGCAAGGAGTGAGCGGGCCTCGCTCGGCAGTCTGCCCGCACTTGCCAAGAGTGCCTCGTGGTAAGCAGCCTCGGGTCGACCGTTTAGACTGAGTGAATACAGCACTAATGCCCGCTCGGTGAATGCATCAGGATCGGATTCGCGCACGGCTGTGCGAAGACTCTGACTCAAGAATTCCAATAATCCCGATCGTTCCGTTTCCGGAAAAGTAACATCGACACCGGGAAGCTTTGCCGCAGCAATGGCAGTCCATGCGCTGGCGAAAAGCGAGGGCTCTCTGCCTCCCGGCCAGAAGGTAATGCCGCCGGATTCCTGCTGCATCGATAGCAACCGGTCCAACCTCAACCGGACGTTTTTTCGGACTTCCTCGTCGGGTTTTGCGAATTCCGGGAGCACGGGTACTAGTCCGCGTGTAAGCCAAGGAATCATTGATGATACGGTTTGCTCCGCGCAGCCGAAGGGATACGTCTCAAGGTACGATGCGCCTTCGCCAATTCCAACCAAGCGTGTGTTTGCAACGGCCACCCGGACGGTTCCTGTGCCTTCACTCAACTGCGGATTGATTCCATCGAGCAGGTCGTTGGAGGATTTTGTGAGTGCCGGCAGGTAAGTCTCCCGGAGTTGCACCATGGGGGATCCCACGGCGATCGACACGGCGAGTGCATCGGAAAAAACTTCATTTCCAGCACGGAGTTCCGCGGTCCACTCGAACCGGGCGGTTCCCATGGTGTTGAATCGAACTGTCACATCCAGCGCGAGCGTCTGGCCATTTGCCACTGATATCACAGCCGGCATCGGATCGATTTGCTCAACGCCCGCAGGCAGTTCCAATTGCAGCGCGACGTCACCGTTAGCACCGGTCTGATTCCTTACAAGGACCCTCGCCACCAAGGTGTCGCCGTTGTGCGCAAACGACCCCAGACCCGAGAGCAACATGAGCGGCTTTGAGATCGTAATCGCAGACTCTGCCGAGCCGAAGCGCGTGATGCCCTCGGACGCGACAGCGACCAGTCGATACCGGGTGAGGGCGTCGGGCGCGGGAAATTCGACCCGAACGCGACCATCGGCTCCCGTTTTAAGGTCGGGAAGCCAGCAAATGGTCGCTGGCAGATCTTCTCGAAATTTAATTCCTGGCCCACCCAGTCCCCCTCCACCAATGAGATAGCCTTTGTTGAAAAAGCTGAGTTCAGAGGGATCTTCCGCGAGGAGAGATTCAAGCGTCAGTCCGGTGCGCACGCCGAGCGGGAGCGGTGCGCGAAACACCGTTAGCGGATCGGGGCGCTCGTAGCCGGTCAATGCCAGGACACCATCATCGACAGCGAAAAATGTGACCGATGCGTTCGGGACCGGTTTTCCGTTGATGTCCGTGACAACAATTTCCGCCGTGGCGGTTTGGCCCGGTGTCCATGAGGCTTTGGTAGGATCGATGCGGACGTCTAATGCATCCGACGGCTGGACCACGTTGAGATTGCATAATCCATACCGGAATTCCGGTGCCGGGAATTTGCGCCTGCTGCCCTCAGCGCCACGGATGGCGACGAGCGAGACAAAAATATTCGGAGCGTCCGCATCGGTGATTGGGATCTCGATGACTGGCGCGTTGCCTTCGAGCCGAATCGAAAATGTCCGGAGCACGGTATTTCCACGTTCAATGGAAACGATGGCATCGGCAGAAATCGGATTTTTGACGAGGATTCGGGCAGTGTCACCGGGTTGATACTCCGCTTTATCAGGAATGAGGTCGATCTGTGCAGGGTTGCGGTAATCCCAAACAGTCTCTCCGGGTCCAGCCACAAAAAAGGTCGTGTCTGACAAGACCTCTCGCCCGGCTGGGTCGGTGGCTGTGATTTGTAGAAGGTATTCTCCTGGTTTCGTGGGCGTAAATGGCAGGCCCTCCGCGTGAGCTGTATCCCATTTCTCTCCCAGAAATCGCGGAGTAACAGAATCTCCAGCGGCCTCGCTCACAAGGTCTCGCACCGCATCGGTTTGAAACGTGATCGCATTTCCAGCGCCTTTGACACGGACCACATCATTCCGGATGTGGAACCATTTCGCGGAAATCTTCACGGGCTGTTCTGTCGGCGCGCCATCCGGCTTCACCGCTGCCACGCGGACCTGCATCTCGGTGCCAACTTTGAGCACCTGACTTTCCGGAAGAGCGATTCCCAGATAAAAGTCAGATGCGTCTCGCGTGAATGTCTTGTCCGCGGTCACGGTTTGCTGATTGAGATCCGTCACTTCGACCGTCAGGCGGTTCTGCGTCGGAAACTGGCTCAAAGCGGGGAGTTCGAGCGGAATGTCAACGGTCTTGGTGCCATCCAATCTGCCCTCGCCACGCAACGTGAGCACCGAAGAGGCACCGGTTCGGGAGGGTAGGAACGTAAAGTTTTCAAATCCCTCTGGCGCGAAGTCCGCCCGGCTCGATTGCAACGTCCAGCGGATATCGGCATCCGCAATGGGAGCCCCAAAGAAATAGCTGCCTGAGACGACCGGGCGTGGCAACGGTGCACCGGCGGGGAATTGCTCCGGCATCTTGAGCTCCACGGCAAAGGCGTCAGGCTGATAGTCCGCTATGAGAAATGTCGTCTGTGCCTCAGCCTGCCACGACTGAAACTCCCCATCTCCCAGTTTAAATCGGATCTTATATTCACCGCGTCGGGCCGAGGCTGCGATAAAGTCTGCGGAAAACTCTCCGGCTTCATTAAGGACGATAGCCTGAGTTTCGATCACCTCATCGCGTGTTCCCACGAGAACCAATCGTCCCGGCAGGCCTGCCGCTGACTGGAGCATTCCATCGTCGATCCTGCGAATGATACCTTTCACATGCACGGTTTCCCCCGCGCGGTAGAGGGGACGGTCTGTAAATAGAATCCCCCGTGCCTCATCAACCGCGCGCTCATTCGGACTCCAAGGCAGATATGAAACTTGTACGCCAAATGCCCAGACGGGAAGTTCCCGCGCCTCCGCCCCCATGCGAATGACGAGAGCGTCGCTTTCAGACGTGACTGTCAGCCATGCCGGCTCGGTTTGAAAGCCGATCTGCATCTTTCCATCGGCGTCGGCTGTGGCTGTCGTAATTTCGGAAAATGCGGCATCGTGCAACAGTGCTTTTGCGCCAGCCATGGGTTTTCCGGATTGCAGCGAAAAAACCTGCAAGCTGAGACCGGCAGCAGACATTTTCCACAGGATTCCTAGGTCGGTGAGTTGCACAAGCGCCTGTGCGCCCGGATGACGTCCGCCGATCCCA
>JBDNGG010000298.1:0-4630 GCA_041689405.1 Terrimicrobiaceae bacterium
GAGACGATATTCTTTGGGGGCGGGACGCCAAGTGCGCTGAGCACAAGTCAACTTGAGTTTCTGCTCGGGGGGTTGCGCGAGCGAATCGATTTTTCGGCAGTCAAAGAATGGACGCTCGAGATGAACCCGGCCACCGTGTCGATGGAAAAAGCGCGGGCTCTGCTGGATCTTGGAGTCACGCGCATCAGCATGGGAGTGCAATCCTGGGATGATGAATTGCTCAAAACCCTCGGGCGCGTGCACAGCGCCGCGCAGGCGAAAAGGTCGTACGAGATCCTCCGCGAGGTGGGGGTGAAGGAGGTGAATCTCGACCTCATTTTTGGCGTGCCCGGTCAGTCGCGGGAGCAGTGGATTGATTCGCTCCGCCAGACGATCGCGCTCCAGCCTGATCATATCTCGGCTTATTGCCTGACATACGAAGAGGACACAGATTTTTTTCTGCGGGTCAGTCGAGGCGAGTGGACGCCGGATGACACGCTCGACGCAGACCTTTTTGAAACCACGATGGAATTGCTCGAAGACGCGGGCTTCTCGCAATACGAGATTTCCAACTACGCGTCCGCGGGAAATCAATGTCAGCACAACCTCGCGTATTGGACGGGCGCCGACTACATCGGGCTCGGCCCCAGCGCATTCTCGACCGTCGGCGCCCGGCGCTGGAAAAATGTCAGCGATACCGAAACTTACATCGCCCGGATCTCCGCAGGCGACGACCCCGCAGATTTTGCGGAGGAGGTTTCACTGGCAACCCGTGTGGGTGAACGGATTGCATTTTCTCTTCGCACGGATCGTGGCGCGTCCAACACCGACCTCCAGCCATGGAGTCGCGATATCGACAAAATGGCGCATGAAGGGCTGGTCGAGCGGGTAGGTGACGGATGGCGGCTCACCCGTGCCGGACGAATGGTCGCCGATGAAGTAGCGGAGATCTTCGTGTGAAATCTTACGACTTCATTATCGTCGGCGCCGGACCCGCAGGGAGCACGGCAGCTTGTATTCTTGCCGCTGCGGGAAAACGCGTCCTGATTCTCGATAAATCAAAATTCCCGCGCGATAAGGTTTGCGGGGATTGTTTGAATCCCTCCGGTTGGAAAATCCTTGATCGGCTGGATCTCAGCGAGACGATTCGAAGTCATCACCCGACCGAGATCCGGCGCGTGGAATTTTGTGGCGCGTCCAACGAAAGCGCGGCGGTAAATATTCCCGTCTCCCCGTTTCCCGAGATCGTGATTCGTCGGCGGGATCTTGATGCCATCCTCGTGAATCATGCCGTTGCGCGTGGGGTCGAGTTTCTGGACGACACGCCGGTTACTGCCATCAGTCGCGCGTGGCGGGTGTCGACCCCGAAAGGAGAATTCTCTGCCCCCGTCTTATTGGCTGCGGATGGAAGGAACTCGACCATTGGCCGAATGACAGCCCGACTTCCGTCAGCCAGTCGCGAGCGGATCGCGTTGCAGGCGCACGTGAGCGGCGGGCGATTGGCCGTGGGAAACACGGTGCGCATGTTTTTCCACCGTCATGGATACGGCGGCATAGCGGCCCTCAACGCGGATGAAACCAACCTGTGTCTCGTCGCGAAAGCATCGGAGATTCAGGCGCTGCGGGCGTATGCCGAGCGCATGTTTGGCCTTGGACCTGAGACGGTTTGGAATTCGATTTCTCCGCTCCAGCGCGCTGATGCAACGTCGGTCGCGGCGGACGGAGTTTTTCTGCTCGGAGATGCAGCGCGCGTTGTGGAACCCTTCACAGGCGAAGGGATTTATTACGCGATGCGGTCAGCCGAACTCGCAGCCGACGCCCTCCTCGGGTGTCTCGACCTTCGCGCTGCAGAACAGGATTACATCGCCGCGCATCGCACTATCTATCGCGGCCGATTGTGGGTCAATACGCTGTCCCGATTCGCCGCGCTCCATCCCAGGTCCATCTCGCGACTCCTCCCGATCTGCAACCTTTTCCCCGGAATCTTATCCTTACTCACGCGAAAAGTCGTCGTCCTAAAAGGATAGCGGGAGCCAACCCGAATCCCGCCATCGTAGCGCCATTCCAAGCGGATCCACGGGGCATTTCGCACTCTGCTTCAGCTCCAGATCTCAAGAATTCGGGTGACATGACCATATATAAGACTATGTTTCATAGCAGACATGACCAAAATAAACATCAATGAGGCCAAGTCCAAGCTTTCCTACTACTCGAAGCGTGTGAAAATGGGCGAGACTATCATCCTCTGTGACCGCAACCGTCCATTTGCGGAAATCCGGCCATTGCACGGTGCTATTGCTCCGAAGAAGCGCGAGCTCGGTCAGATGAAGGGGCAGTGCCCGGTTCCCGATTCTTTCTTTGATGCCGATGAGTTGATAACTGCAGACTTCGCCGGAGAAATTATTCCTCCGCCTGGTTCCTTTCCCCGATGAACATCCTGCTCGATACGTCTACGTTTCTTTGGATGATTGACGAAGTGGAGCGATTGAGCCCCAAGGTGCGCGAGGCCTTGGAGGATGGGCGTAACCGTCTTGTTTTTCACCAAGCTTCCAGTTGGGAGATTCAGATCAAATATCAGTTGGGCAAACTGCCGCTTTCAAATCCGCCGAAAGAAATCGTCGAAAAAGGTCTCAGCGCTCACGGAATCGAATACCAGCCCATGAGCGATGCCGAGATTTGGCATCTTCAAAAATTGCCCGAGCTGCATCGGGACCCGTTTGATCGAATTCTGATTTCCTATGCGCTTTGCGAAGGGCTGAAATTTGCGTCCCCTGATCCCGAGGTTCACAAATATCCAGTTTCCATTTTGTGGTGAGGAGACAAGTGCAAGGATTCCTGAGGTAGTGACGGGGCCCAGTTTCCAAGGAGAGTTTTTGCTCCAAGCCACTCCTGAGCGATTCGATGTGACGAAAGAAAAAGCTGTCGAACCTCCGCTTCATACTTTGGCAACCAATCCACCGGGGCTTCGCGCAGGTTGTCTTCCATCGGAGCGCGGCAGGAATCCGGCAGCGACAGCAAAAAGCCATAGGCGTCCTCCAAGGGCTCCACGGATGGCAGTCCCAACTTTTTTGCTTTCTCGTTGGCGAGAACGGGAATTCGAAGGCCTTCTGGGTCCAAATCTCCAAAATAAAATACCTGTGAGATCTCTCCCACCTCGCTTGCGAGGTGGGCCAGAAATCCCACTCCATCAATCACCCGGTGGCCACCTCCATAAATAACCGCTGAAAATCTTGCCGCCTGTTGGTTCCACGCGGCGAAGGAATGAAAGGTGGCAGCATTTTCAAGAATGAGAACTTTGCCGTTTGGGGTGGGACCACGCATCCAGCCGAGAGGTTCGGGAACTACGAGGCAGCCCAGCCTCTCAAGGGTCATTCGATCTTCGCGGAAGAGGGTGGTAGCCCGCAGGGCATCCAGACGTTTTTCATCTCCGAAGATTTCCAAAGATCGTTCTTTGATGGGAACGCGCGGGCCAACAGGGTGGGATTGTTGAAGGAATTGATTGATGCGCAAGCAGTCTGCCAAGGGGACGCTGGGTCGTTTTTCTGTCAGAAATTTGAGCTCAGGAACCCAATCCACCGATGATGGCTCACACTCGTCCAATTCCCACGGATCCCCAAACAACACGGCCAAGGCCTGTTCTTTTTCCAAAGGAACCCACACCCGCTCAATCAGGAGCGAGCGGCGCCGAACGGATTTAAGTTCGATCCATCCCGCAGATTGAAGCGTCCTGGCATCCCGGTCGGCCTCGCGGCGCAGGTCGGATGTGGTCAATCCCGCCTCGGTCAGCAAAGTTTCCCAGTCTCTACCAAATGCCAACTGAGACTTGCCGACTTTTTTGGCCCGTGCGCTCCACCATTGATCGTGGAGTGCCTGGAAAACTGGCAACCCTGTCAGCCGGATGTCTTCGGCGTTCACTCGAGGGCTTCCATGGCCTGGCTCATGGAGAGCCTTTGCGGGATGTTGTCCACTCTCGTGATGAATCCCTGATCATCGCGGTGTTCCTCTTTTCGGCAAATAATCACGTTTTCGGCATAAGGGGCCATGACACCCAGGCGTTCGATGGGGAACGCAAGCACGAGTTGCAATTGGAAGTTGCGGGCCAACTCCAGGCAGTCCTCAACACCATCGCCCGAGAGTTTGGAAAAGGCTTCGTCCATGACGACCAAACCGAGGTGATGCGAGCGGTGCGAGCCAAGATCATAAACACGACGGAAGGCCGCCAACATCGAGATAAAAAACGGGGCTTGATTTTCGCCTCCGCTCAGACTGCGAAGGCTACGGCTGAGAGAAATGACTGGAGCCGAGGTGTCATCTTTGGGCACCATTTCAATGTCATACCGATGATAACACCGGTAGTCCAAAAGCTTTCTGGCGCGGTCATCGAGTTCACCCGAGGACTCAATGGCTTTCATGAGTTCTTCCAACGCCGTCTGCACGTCTTCGGAATGGCTGGCTCGCAGGAGTTCATCGGTGGGTTCAAAACCGGTGTCGATGAGCTGCCAGATGGATTGAAAGGCCGGGTCGCGGCGTTGGGTGATCGTGTAGCGGTGACGGCCGACATCATGCGAAAGATAATCCCTAAGGAGGCGGATATCATCGATGGCTTTGTTTAGGCGCTCTTGAAGCCGGTCGAGCACATTGTCCCTCAGCC
>JBDNGG010000299.1:0-2906 GCA_041689405.1 Terrimicrobiaceae bacterium
ACTCTTTGAGAAGGAAGGTTGTGGTGAGGATTCGTTTTTTGGGATCAAAGATTTGACGGGGGTCCCGAATCCCAAGATTCTTCTCCTTTCCAATGGCCAACAGCGTGGTCGGCGCCGCCAAGGCCACCGACGTGCCATAGGCAGGGACCCCATAACGGCGGTTCGCATAGAGATAATCTTTTCGCGCAGTCTTAAACCAACCCAGACTAGTCCGAAACGGCAATTGCATGGAATAACATCGCCAATTCGGATCATCCGGAAAACCGCCCAAGCCGATGGAAATCGCATCAGTCCCATTGCCGGCCACCAGAGGATAGTATGGCCTTTTCGGGAAGTAAGCTCCTTCGTCCCCGCACTCCAAATGACCTGATTCAAAAGCCGTCATCTCTTATTACTGATCTTTCGGCACACTCGCGTTAACGACCTCACCCTCCACGATGTTGTCTGTCAATTGGATCTTCGAAGCCGTCTCCGCGATCTTGATAGCCGCTCCTCCCTCGTAGGGGAGAAATTGATTTTCGGAAACAATAATCCGGCTGGCATTCTCGAGAGAAAGCGACGCCTGTCTCCCTCCAACCACAATGTTCCCGGCGATTCGACTAAGTTCTGTAAGCTTCTGAGGGTCTGAGGCACTCCCCGTCACCCGAATTCCGAAATCACCCGTATAATTATAAAACTGGTTATTCACGACCGACGCATACTTCGTTCCCTGCAGACTCAATCCATTGACTGTTCCGTCTGCAAACATATTGTTTGCGATTACACAGAAGTTCCACCCATCAAGAAGGATATCTGTTCCCTTCCCTTTAAAGAACAGGTTGTCCGTGATTACCGTGCGACCCGCGGCATTCGTCTGTAGGTAAATCCCCGTGGCCATCCCCTCGAAGACATTGAAGCTGATCACGCTATTTGAGCCAAACTCTCCCATGCCGCCACATCCCACCGAATAGTTTTTGATAAAGTTGTTCGTCACGATCGTTCCGCTTTTCCCCATAAAGATCGCCATTCCTTCGCCGTCTTCGATAATATTATTCCGAATCGTCACATTGGCTGTTGTGGCACCCACATGGATTCCTGCGAACGCACACTTGTAGATCTGATTACTCTCGATGGTTGCATTCTCTCTTACCTGCACGGAAATCCCGACGGAGGTCGAGTTGAGAATGATATTGTGGCGCACCGTGACATTGCGTTGATCGTTTTCCTTAGTGGGAGCCCCTAGATAGATGGGCGCCAAAAAGGACGCCTTGGGCTCGTCAGGTTGCGACTGACAATCAAAGGTCAACCATTCGATCACTAAGTTCGAGACAGCTACTTGGGCCGGGTTCGTGGCTAAGATCGGAAACGCGGTGGAAAAAACCGCCATCCCATTGGCCGAAAAAACGTCGTTCGCACCAAAGGAACCGGTGATTTCAAAGGTAATCTTCTTTTCACCCGCATCGATCGCTACGATCTTTCCCGTCATTCCATTGTCCCCGGCCGTGGACCCATCGACCAAGGCGAAACCCTGATTAGCTTGAAAGCCCTTGATGTCTTCGACGAAGGCGACCGTCTCTCCCTTCTTAACCGGTTTGGTTAGTTTCCGGGTGGCTGCGGGCGGCCTTTTCAAAGTCGCTCCCTGGGCCCCCCTGATCGTCATGTTGGATTGCAGATAAATGGTCCGGCTGATCAGGTATTCACCGGGAGGAAAGAAGACTACCCCATTTCCCTTGGTCGCCTCCAGAACAGCGGCCTCGATCGCGGCGGTATCATCGGCCACTCCATCCCCTTTCGCTCCTTGGGACATGACGGAGACCGGAAGGGGCGACTGCGCTATTGAGAAAGAAGTTACGCCGAAGCCCACCAAAACAATTGCGAGGCGAATCAGGGAAGAAACCACTGGATTGCGCGAGTCAGGGAGGTTGAACAAAGTGACAGGAGTTTGCATTTCTATTTTTTGGGATCTGGGTTGGCTGCTTTGGTAAGTTTTAATTCCTCAACAATCGTATAGTAGCCAAGGAAATTGGCGCTGACTGCACCCTCGGGAAGAATGACTGTCGCGGACACTCCATCGGGACTAAAGCCTACACGAATGGTATGAAATGGCCTCTTCGCTCCTTCCTCGAACAATTGAAGAATTATTTTCGAGCCCTTTCCCCCATAGCCGATACCACGACCAAACAATTCATATAAATCGCCGCCTTGGATGGGAAAGTTGGGAGTTTGTCCGGTGAATGCGGTATTCCAGACGGTCTTGCCATCAGGACGCTCAAAGAAATCCCCTCCGAACCCGTAGGCATTTAAATCCCCGTAATTAAAGATCGGGTGAGGGTTGACAGATTCGGCCTCTACGCCCTCCAGTTCCTGAGTGACACGGACGTTTTCCACCGCCACTTCGACCGACGCGGCGGGAGCGATAAAGAGCTTCAAAGATTTTGCTTCGGAGGGGGGGTAGACTACACGACCATATTCGTGAGCCGACTCGGTTAAAATCGGGAGCTTGACTTCCTCCAGACGTTGCCCCGACTTATCAAAAAAGTGCACAATCAGGGCGCTCGCCACTTTGCTTGTGTTCAAGATGCGAATCCGGGCATTTTTCTCCACCGTAAACTCTCCAGTGGTCCGTCCAGTGAAAGTGATGGCCAGCTTTTTCCCCGGCTCGACAAGAACTTCTGCCGTCGTCAATTCGGTCAACTCGGTGGCTTGGGTTAACGCCTCTGCCTGCCACAAGGGTTCCCCCGGTTTCGAAAACGCACTCCCGCTTCCCAGCAGGGGCGCCAATACCACGGTCATAACTAGCCAATCTCGTTTTCTCATCATTAATCCTTTTCAACCGTCAGTTTCGTCCAAAAGTTGTCGAAATGCGTCCGGGTGATCGAAAAGCCCAACAGGGAGCTTTCTTCGCTCTCGTCTTTTCCGGAAATCAG
>JBDNGG010000300.1:0-13496 GCA_041689405.1 Terrimicrobiaceae bacterium
GGATCTTGAGCGGGAACTCGAACGAGTAGCCGTCGTAGTGGTCGTTCGACGGGCGCGGGACGTCGAGCAGATCGGCCAGCTCAATGGCGAATTGCTGGGCATTCGCGCGCTCCGATGCCTCGGCTTTGCTCCAACGGTCTATAAAGTCATCGATGGGAGTCGGGGTGGGGGACATGTCGGCTTAGATGCGAATGCTTGAGTAAATCAACTAGACATCCATGGCGCAACCGCAGAGTGGCTGTGGAAACTCTTCGATATTACTTCGAATCCATCAGCGCGCCGAGTGTGTCGTTCCATGCGCTGTTCAGTGCCGCAGCGTCCCATTCAAACGTTTTTCCGTCGGCGGTGATTGCGAATGGCGCTGATCCCGGAGTGACTTTTCCGATGCGTTGCGCTTTGGCTCCGCGCCACGCGAGGAGTGCTTGCACGGTCGTCGCATTTTGGCCCGACACCGAGATGATTACTCGGGATTGGGATTCGTTGAAGAGTGCCACCGTGGGTGATGTTCCGGTATTCCCGAGATCCACCTGCGCTGAGAGGGTTTCTTTTCCTGCGATGCAGGATTCGGCGAGTGCAACTGCAATGCCACCTTCTGAACAATCATGCGCGGATCGGACGAGTCCCATGCGGATGAATGCCCGGAGGGTGTCATGCAGGGATTTCTCTTCGTCGTAGTCGAGTCGCGGGGGGGGGCCGGCTTTGTGTCCGCCGATCACTTTTAAATAGTGAGACGCCCCGATGCCTTGGGCGGGAGTCTCTTCCACAAGGTTCCCAAGTAGGAATATCACGTCGCCTGCGGCCTTGAACGCGGAGGTGGTGATGTGTTTTGCGTCCGCGATGATGCCTACCATGCCGACGGTGGGTGTTGGATCGATGGCTGCCGCAGGGCTTTCGTTATAAAGGCTGACATTTCCTCCGGTGACGGGGGTGCCAAACGCGCGGCAGGCTTCGGCCATTCCCTCGACGGCCTCGCGGAGTTGGAGGAAATTTTCCGGTTTGTGCGGATTTCCGAAGTTCAGATTGTCGGTGACAGCGACAGGGGACGCGCCGGAACACGCGAGGTTGCGTGCAGCCTCGGCGATGGCAATGCGGGCGCCCTCGCGGGGATCCTGTCGGCAGTAAATCGCATTACAATCGGTCGTGGCCGCAAGGATTTTATTAGCTTCCCGGACGATGAACACGGCTGCGTCCGAGCCTGGCAGAACGGTGCATCCCAACCGTACCATGTGATCATATTGGCGCCAGACCCAGCGTTTTGAAGCGATGCTGGGATGGGATAAAAGACGCACTAAGGCGGATTCCACGCTGATCTCAGGGATCTCGTGCAGCAGCGCCTCTGCTGTCGCGGAAGACCGTG
The DNA here is from genome assembly GCA_041689405.1 of Terrimicrobiaceae bacterium. GTDB lineage: Bacteria > Verrucomicrobiota > Verrucomicrobiia > Chthoniobacterales > JAATET01 > JBDNGG01. The sequence goes on from JBDNGG010000300.1 coordinate 1,358, forward strand.
GCGGGATGGCTGCCGCTTCCCGAACGTAGAGCGGGGCGTCGTCGGCCAGTTTTGCTGCCGGGATTTCGACGACCGTCTTGCCGCCATGGAGGACGCGCATCATTCCATCATCCTTCACCTCACCGACAAGGGCGTAGGGAAGATCCCATTTCTCAAAAATCTCACGGACCGTTTGCTCTTGGCCCTTTTTGACAATCACCAGCATGCGCTCCTGAGATTCGCTTAAGAGAATCTCGTAAGGCGTCATGCCGGTTTCTCGTTTGGGAACCAGGTTGAGTTCAATTTCAACGCCGGTGCCGCCGCGGGAGGCTGTCTCGCAGGTGGAGCAGGTCAAGCCGGCAGCGCCCATGTCCTGGATGCCTGCCACGCAGCCGCTGGCCAGGAGTTCGAGGCAGGCTTCGAGGAGCAGCTTTTCGCGAAAAGGATCGCCTACTTGCACGGCGGGGCGGTCTTCCTTGGATTCTTCGGTGAGCTCACGGGATGCGAAGGCAGCGCCTGCGAGGCCGTCGCGGCCGGTTTCGGCGCCGACATAAAACACGGGATTCCCGATGCCGACGGCGCCACCCCGGGCGATTTGTTCGTGCTTGAGAATACCGAGATTGAGGACATTTACGAGCGGGTTGCCCGAATACGATTCATCAAAATAGATCTCGCCGCCGACGGTCGGGATGCCGATGCAATTTCCGTAATGGGCGATCCCGGCAACCACACCTGCAAAAATCCGCCGGTTGTTCGCTGCTTCGGACTCCTGATCGTCTGATTCCGCATGGATCGGTCCAAAGCGAAGTGAATTCATCGAAAATACCGGGCGCGCCCCCATCGTGAAAATATCGCGGATAATCCCGCCAACGCCGGTGGCTGCCCCTTGAAATGGCTCCACTGCGCTCGGATGATTGTGGCTCTCCATCTTGAACGCGATGCCCCATCCATCGCCGATGTCGATGACACCGGCATTTTCCTCTCCTGCCTTGACGAGGACACGATCGCCGGTGGTTGGGAATTTCTTGAGTTCGAGTTTTGAGTTTTTATACGAGCAATGCTCGCTCCACATCACCGAAAAGACACCGAGTTCGGTGAAATTGGGATCGCGGCCCAGGATTTCCTGGATGCGTCCATATTCCTCGGGCGTAATCCCGTGCTTGGCGATGACTTCGGGTGTGATGGCAGGGTCGGAATGCATGGCGGGGAAAAGCGGTTACGCGAGCAGGGATTCGAAGATGGCGAGGCCATCAGTGCTGCCGAGGAGCGGGTCGCAGGCGCGCTCGGGATGTGGCATCAATCCAAATATATTACGCTCGCGGTTGCAAATGCCGGCGATGTTCGAGCGGGAGCCATTTGGATTGGCTGCGTCTGTCGTCCGTCCCATCGAATCACAATATCGCAACAAGACCTGACGGTTTTTCTTCAGCTCCAGCATCGTGGCGTCGTCTGCAAAATAGCATCCTTCGCCGTGGGCAATCGGCAAGTTCAGCACGGTCCCGGCGGGGGCTGTGCGGGTGAACCGCGAATCCGGTGTCTCGACGCGCACATCGCGGTGCTCGCAAATAAAATGAAGATCCCGGTTGCGGACCAATGCTCCGGGCAACAAGCCAGCTTCGCAGAGAATCTGAAAGCCGTTGCAGATTCCAATCACGGTGCCGCCGCTGGTGGCGAATTCATTTACCGCCTGCATGATCGGCGAGAATCGCGCAATGGCACCACAGCGCAGGTAGTCGCCATAGGAAAATCCACCTGGCACAACTACGACATCGCACTCGGGAAGCGCGGCATCTTTATGCCAGACCGCTTCGGCGGACGCATTCGGGAGCGCATTAAGTGCAAGCAAACAATCCTGATCACAATTGGATCCCGGAAACCGGAGGACGGCAAATTTCATAGATTCAAATGGGAAACGAAACGCAATGGGATGAGCGACCGGAAGCGATAATCCAGGGCTCAGGCCGTGATTTCCAAGGTGTAGTCCTCAATGACGGGATTTGAGAGCAATTCGCGGCAGAGGGTATGGAGCGTGGCTTCGTCGGCGGATTCCGACAATTCGATCTCGATTAGTTTACCGACCCGCACGCGTCCGACGCCAGCCAAGCCATGATGAGCCATAGCTTGAGCGACAGCCGCTCCCTGAGGATCGAGAACGGAAAGTTTGGGCATCACATGGACAACAGCCTTCATATCCGGCGAAGCATGGAGATTTTGAATCGAGGATTCAAGCAGTCAATCGTCGCGAAGTAACCAAATGCACTTGAATGGCAATCAAAGCAGCAAACAGGCAGACCACCGAAAATAGTTCGCCGTGATCTGAATAAAACGTCCGCACCGGGTGCGCTGGCACTCCAACCGTGCCCGAGAGGAAGCCCTCAATAAAAGTATTGCCGTCCGCGGTGGAGAGTTGCTGCTCCACGCGACCCAGTGAATCAATGAACGCAGTCACTCCGGTGTTGGCCGCTCGCACCATGGGTCGGCGGTTTTCGATCGTTCGAAAAATGCTGTTCGCGAGATGTTGTCTTGAGCCTGCGCTCTCACGGAACCATCCATCATTGGTCAACACCACGAGGAGTTGGGCGCCGCGGAGCACAAAATGCCGCGTTAATTCTCCCAAGGTGTCCTCAAAACAAATCAACGGTGCAATCCGGACGGGCATACGACTCAAATCCAACACAGCCGGCTCGATTCCGGCAGCGAAATCCGCCGGCACTTGGTCGCCAACCAGCCATGCAAACAAGGGAAATGAATGACGAAACGGGACGTATTCTCCAAACGGCACGAGATGAATTTTATTATACACTTGAGCTCCGCCGAAAGGATTGATCAGGACCGCTGAGTTATATCCTCCGAAGGCATCGTAATAGACGGTGCCGAACAAAAAGTCAGCGTTCGCGGAGGCAGCGATTTCCGACACCTCCCTGGTCAGCGATTCATCATTGAGGGCGGGGCGAGGGGTGGAGGCTTCCGGCCAAATGAGCAGGTCGGGTTTCGCGAGCACTGCGACTTCGGTCTGTCGGCGGTATGTTTGGAGGATGTGCTCCTCGAAGGCGGGATCCCATTTTACGTTTTGGGGGATATTTGCCTGGATGGCGGCAATTTTCAACGGGACCGACAGCGCCTTGGGTTTGTAATAGTGGTGTACGCCGTAGCTGAACGCCACAGCGATGAGCGCAATCGTCACGGTAAAATCATAGTGCGGGCGAATCCGCATCTTCCCGACCTCAATAAAAAACCGACGGACTGTAATCACCGCGATCAGATTGGCCAAAGCTACAAGAAACGAAATGCCGCCGACGCCGGCGAAATCCGCGATCTGAATGAGAGCCGTCTGTTCGAAGAGCGCGACCCCGAGGCCATTCCAGCCAAAGCCTGTAAAAAGCTCGCCTCGCACCCATTCCAGGCCGACCCAGGCCGCAGCACCGGATGCAGCAAGCCGGAGATTCGTCCACGAGTTCATCCATGGCAGTCGATTATGCGGCGTATCGACGTTCACGATGCGCTGCGGGCACACCACGGTGCCTGCGAACCAACCCCACACGCCAAAATAGATCGCAAGATAAAACGAGAGAATAAACCACCCTGGCTCCGTTACTTCCGTGAGCCAGAAAAACGCGATCCAGAAAAATACGAGTCCTGCGACGTAGCCATGGAGAAAGTGCCCGAGCGGACTGCGATGTTCGCGAAACCAGAGCGCACAAATCAATGGAACCAGCGCGATCCAAATAAGCCAGTCCTGCTCGAATGGCGGATACGCGAGCCCCAACAACCCACCGCTGAGGATCGATGCCGCCCATGGCCAAATGCGATTCATTCGTCCACGGGTGCCGTGGCCGCATCCACGGTGACGCTGCACGGCAGTTCCTGATTGGGCGTGTCTGCCGGTGGGCCCGTAGTAACGGTAATCGTCGTCCAGCCATCCGGCTCGACTTGTGCAATACGTCCGGACATTTTGCGATCTGGCAGTGCGGGACTCGTCATCACTGCGGCAGTGCCAACAACGAGTCGGGATTGCTCATTTTCTGAAAATCGAGCGCGCACGATCCATGCACCGTTTTCGGACTTTATTAAGGATGCTTGCGAAGAGGTGGGGTTGTTGGCGTGATAGGTCACCCAACTCCATCCAACAGTAAGCAGTCCGATGGCGATCACGCCTAGTACGAGCCAGGATCCGGAGGGAGTGGTTTTTTTTATTTTGCTGTTCATTGGGCCAGTCCGGCTGCAATGGGGCGCTCGGTCAAGAGCCGGACCATTTGTGTGCCTGCGTTTGTCAAAATGGGGTGGGCCACGCTGCCACCCACCAGTCCGCGTGTGGCGCGTGCAAGGGGAACTCCATTTGGCGCCGAGACGGAGACTACGGCGGGTGCCGCGACCGGACGATCCGAGGCGGCTGCACGCACGGGCGTGCCATTTTCTGAAAAGCCAATAACCCATGCCGCCGGTGATGCGGGGGTGCCGGGTTCAACCAGCCAAGGATAGCGTTTCACGAGGGTGAAGGCCGGGGTGTGCGGAACAACCACGCGGAATGCTTCGGGCTCAGATTGCAAGTAGTCTCCGAGGCGGAAGGCAGCCGGGTTCTTCCGCGTCGCCGCGAGCAATGCCATCGGGTTGACTCCGATCAGGTTTCGTCCGTTGAAGTTGCCGTGCAGATTCGGATCGCGTGGCGCATTCGCTGGAAACCATTCCGCAAAGTGCGGGCTGATCATCAACGCAAATTCGAAATGCAAATGCGAGCGAGCGCGATCCAATCCGACTCCCGTATATCCCATCACACCAATTTTTTCTCCCTGCCGCACGCGTGCACCGACTGGGGTGGTGATGCTGCCCAGGTGGGCATATAGACTGTAATACGGGCTGCCATCAATGATGTGTTCGATGACGACATATTTGCCGTAGTTTGAGTCGCCGGCACCTTCGCTGGCATGGACGACGGTGCCATCCGCTGCGGCTAGAATAGGATCCAGCGGGCTCCCGGCCGGATCCCGGTGCAGCGGTGCTATATCAATCCCTTCGTGGTGACGCAAATAGACCACTCCGCTCCCCTGCCGTACCGGCCCGCGGACAAATCCATACATCCCGCCTTCCCATGGGATTGTCTTCTCTCCCTCAAAGTCCCGGTTCACGTGCATGTAAAACTGCTCGGGCTGGCCGGCAAGCACCGCGCGGTTGGCGGTCGGAAAATCAATCAGTGGCCGCGGTTGCGCTTGTACTGGTGACATGGAGAAAGTCGCTGCTGTCATCGTGAACGGTAAAAGAAATTTTGTCATCGCTCGTCCGCTGGCGCGGGTTTTGGTTTGGGTGTGGGTTTGGGTGTGACTTTTTTTGGCTTTTTCCCTTCCTGACCGATCTCCGGGAAATTTTGGTCGATGAGAGCCACTTCCTCAGGCGTGAGTCCGCGTGGGATGGCGATAATTCCATCCTGTACCGGGCGATCCACGTAAAGATCGATCACGTCGCGTCCATTAAAAAAGGCAAACAAAAATGTTCCGCGTTGGGATAGCGTGTGCTGCATCACGAGATTGGTGCCATGAGAATCGAGTTTGAAGTAGGCGCCGAAGCTGCCATCAGCCGCAGGAAATGTCTGCGCCGAGATCACGTCCCGCTCGTTGATCAATGGCATGGTGCCCATGAATACCTGCTTCCCAGAGTGCTTGAGCGTAACCGGACGCGAAAATTCACCGCCTTGGCTGCCGGTCTGCGGATAAAATCTCACTACAACCTGGGTCTGGTGTTTAGCTCCGGCGACGGCTGGCAAAACCGGCGTGAGCATAGTGGCGAGCGTGAGAGCCGCCAAAATCGTGAGAGGGCGTAATTCCATGGAGCGAGATGGTAACGGCGCGGATAGGATTTGCAACAGCGCCCGCTCTGCGTTACGCCGTGGGGTATGAATTGCGGAACCAATATGATTTTTGCGGGACTTTGCGTGATCGCTCCGCTCGCAGCGCAGGAGGCGGAGTCGCCCGTACCTTACATTCCCGAGGCGGAAAGTCCCTTCTTTGTTCTCAAAGAGGAGTTCAATCCGGACACGATCCCCGGCAAACAACGCATCTCACAGCAATACCCCAGGAGCAAGGGCGCCACCGTCAATGCCGGGAAAATTTTTACGAGTTTCTTCACGGATATGTTTGCCAGCGTCAAGATCGGCGTAAGTGAAGAGGCTCGCGCCAGCAGTCAACTCACGATTGAGCCGAAGAAACTCTCCCTCGATGACCGCCGGGAATTCACGGTCAATTATGTGGTGAGTAATAAAACCGGGGATATCATGAAGTTGGATTTCCCGAATGCGCAGCGCATAGAAATCACGGTGTCGGACCCGGCGGGAAAAGTCATCGAGCGCTGGTCTGACGATCGGTTTTTTGCGGAAGCGACCGGAGTGGTCATGGTTAATCCCGGCGAGCGTATTGAATACGTCGAGCGCATCCCTACCCGCGAGATGCAGCCGGGTATGACTTACACCGTGGAGGCCGCGGTGCCGAACTACCCAGATTTTACGCGATCGGTTCAGATCACGCCGACTGGCGCACTCCGCCCGGTGGTGATCCCACCTGTGGAGGCCGCCGATCCAGCCTCAGATCCAACCGCGAACGATCGAAACTTCCTGTAGGAACTGAGCGGAAAGAAATGGATGTTCCTGTCCGAAAGCTACCTGGGGAGCGTTGGCTCGGCGTGGATGGGGTTTGCATTTTGCCTCTTTTGTCCATTACCCTAGCGGGCTTGCCATGTCATTGCGCTGGATCATCCCCCGATTGATTGGCCGCCTGGGGGCGGTCCTGCTTATCTCTGCTGCCTTCGCAGCCGATGATCCGGCTGCGCAATTCCTTCAGGCCTACCAGGAATTTCGCGCCGGGGAGCGTTTTGAGCAACAAGCGAAGCCAAAGGAAGCCGCTGAGCAATACGAGTCTGCTGTGAAGCAGCTGGAGCTGGTAAAACGGAGATTCCCCGAGTTTGAGCCTGTCGTCATTGATTTTCGGCTTAGAAAAAGCCGCGAAAATTTGTCCCGCCTTGAGTCGGCGACAGCAATGCCTTTTCCCGACCTACCATCTAGTGATCTGGACGGTGGCGCTCTCCCCGAATTTTCCCCGCCTGCTCCGTTGAAAACCGGAAGTCCTGCACAGACAAGATCGATTCCGCGCTCCACCTACCGGATTCCCATGCCGCCGCTAAGAACTCCCACCGCCACTCGGCCGTCCCAACAACCCACGGTATCGACAGCTCCCCTTGTAATGCAGCGCGAAATCGCGGCGCTGCGGTTGCAGCTCAGTCAGGCCGAACAACGCGCGGCAGATATGAACGAGCAGCTCTTGCAAACGATGGCCCGCGAGCAGAGCGCATTGCACGAAATTGACCGCACGAAAGTCGTCCTCGTCGACCTGCGCTCCCAACTGGCTCAGTCCCGGCAGTCGATTGGCGATCTAAAGGACTCGAACGAGTCGCTGCAATCCAAGACAGAGTCGTTCACCGACCGTCTAGGCGCCCTCGAAACCGATCTCGAAACCGCACGGGCAGATCTTGAAGTCGCCGAGGACTACAACTCGGAACTTTTTCAAAAATTGGAATCTGCCGCGACGTATATCGCTTCCTCCGACGAGATCCGAGAGGAGCTGGTTACGGAGCGAAATACGCTCCACGAACGCTTCAAGTCGGGCATGGATGCCGAGATGACCCGGCTGGTGAAGGAAACAGAAAAGCTGGCTGCATCCCGAGACGAACTTACAAAAAAAGTGGAGGCAGCTGCCTTGCTCGCCGACGCGAAGGAATCTGCAGAAAAGGAACTCACTGAAGCCCGCAGCGCACTTGCATCCGCAGAAACCAACGGAACCGCGCTCGAAGAGCAAATTGCCACACTCCGAAAGGACATCAATGCGCTCGTATTAGCCAAGAAGTCTGCTGAGAAATCCCTGGCTGCCGCCCAGCAGGAGCGGGACGCGGCGGGGGATAGTGCCGAAGCCAAGGATGCCGCCACAAAGGAACTCCAAGCTCAGATCGACAAAATGATTACCAACGAGGCAGAGGCATCTGCCCGCGCCGCAGCCTTGGAAGAAGAACTGGAGAAATCCCGTGAGGAGATCAAGCGTCTCGCATCTACCGAAACTGAAGTCTCCAGCGAGCGCGAGCAGGCGGCCTCCGCATTGGTCGAAGCAAGCGCGGCTGCGGAGAAACTGGCCGCCAACCTCACGAAGTCCGAGCAGGACCTTGGCGCCGCACGCAAAGCTGCCGAGGACCAATCAAACGATCACGCCAAGGATCTCGAAACGTTGGGAAATGAAATAAACGTCCTCACTGCTGCCCGCGATTCCGCAGGAAAGGAGCTCGCTGCGATGCAGGCAGAGTTGGAAACCGCCCGCAAAACCAGCGCATCGGTCCCTGATCTCAATACCAAACTGGCCGAATTCCAAAAACAAGCCACCGAAGCCGAGCAACGCGAAGCCGACGCCCGTAAGGCACTCGCAGATATCCAAGCACGGCTCACAACTGCCGACGGGAAGTTGGAGGCCGAGCGGGTGACCGCCCGTAATAAACTCGCCACTCAATCCGCGGCGCTCGATCAATTGCACGCCGAAATGCTGGTCCTCACCGAGGCCCGGGTTACCGCAGACACTGAGAAAAAAGCGCTCGAGGGAAAACTTGCCGCCGCGCAATCCGGAAATGAATCGGTGGATGGCATTGAGGATCAATTGGCTTCTGCCACGCGCGAACTCGCCGATGCCCGGAAACTGGAGTCAGCGACCCGTGAATCAGTCTCCGCCCTGGAATCCCAACTCGCAAAAGTAAGAAGCGCTGCGACCGCTGACCGCGAAACGGCCGCAGCAACCATCGCCACTCAAATCTCCGAAATCGACCGCTTGAAAGCCGAGGTTGGCACACTTACGGATGCAGCCTCGGCTGCCGATGGGGACTTAACTGCCCTCAAAGTGGAACTCGCCGCCGCCCGCGAGAAAAACGAAACGGCGCCGGATCTGGAAGAAAAACTTGCCGCTGCGACCATAAACGCCACCGCGACGAAGCAGCGCCAACTCGAAGCCACCGAGGCATTGGTCGGACTCGAACAACGGCTGGCAGCGAGCGACGAACAAAATAAGACACTCGCTGCCGAATCCGAATCAGCGCGCGCTGAAGTCAAACAACTCACCGAGTCCGCCGAAGCCACGGCTGCGCGCCTCGCTGCTCTTGATTCCGCAAATACGGTCCTTTCTCAACGTCTTCTAGAGACGGAGTCTCGCCTCAAAGACTCTGTAGCCCTCGCGGGTGAACGGGACAAAGCCGCCGAAGAACTCCGAACAGAGATCGAAAGCAACGGAAAGAAGCTTTCGGATATGACGGAGGAACTTGCCGGTGGTCAGGCCCGCATCGCCGATTTGGAAAATCAGCTTGAGGCAACCTCTGCGGCTGCCGCGTCCGCCACGAGCGCGATCGCACAAGAAAATGCACTCCTCCGGGGTATCGTAAACCGCTCCCTCCGCGAGGAACAAAATAGACAGGACGCCCGCCGCCGCATCGAATCCGAACTCACTCGCCTACAAATCCAGTCATCCAAACTGCTCAGTCAGCTCGACGCAATGACCCGCACTCCCACACTGCTCGATGACCGCGAACAGAAGCTTTTTGCCGGTCCTCCACCGGGTGCTGGCGGTGGCGGATCGAACGCAATCGAACTCGTGGCTGAAAAGCCCGCCGCCACGCCCGATGCTGCCGCTGCCTCGCCTTCCACACCAGACCTGCCGCCAGAGTTGCTAACCCGTGCTGCGGAAGCCAACGACCAGTTCCGCAAGGGGAATTACGATGCGGCAATCCGAATCTACGAGTCGATTGCTGCTTCCTCGCCGTCAAGCTACCTCGCTGCTGTAAACCTCGGCGTTGCCCAGCTTCGCGCCGGAGATTACTCCGGGTCTGGGGCCAACCTCGCCAAAGCCCTGAATATCCGCCCTGGTGACGCCTTCGCGCTCACGCATCTTGGAATCGCTTTGTTCCGTGAGGGGAAAATGGAAGCCGCAGCCGCCACCCTTCAGGAAGCCTCAAAATCTGACCCCCGGAATCACCTGGCGCCCTTCTTCCGGGGTTTAGCACTCAGCCGTATCGGTGACCGAATAGGCGCCATGCGCGAGTTGGAGCGCTCGATCACCAACAACCCCGATTACGCCCAGGCTCATTTTAACCTGGCACTCCTCCTGGCAACTGCCGAGCCCAAGGATATTGCCAGCGCCAAGATCCACTACGAAAAGGCCGTGGGGCTCGGTGCCGCGCCTGATCCCGTGCTTGAGGATCTCCTCAAATAGTCAGGCGCGCTCTTGCGGCCGCTCTCTGCGTCGGTGGATCTTCGATGACACACCTGTTCCAGATAACGCATGGTTGCGAGCACACGTCTCTTTCGAAGTTCATTCGATTCGTCTGCAAAACCTGTTAAAATCAACTTCTCCGGGCGTAATGGTATCCTCTGCTGCGACTGGATCGCCCATCTTGCACGGGATACGAATATTCAAAACAAGATCCCGTGGAAATAACATTCAATCCTCGAGAAAGCCCACCGAATCAAGGCTTGCGGTTACCGTTGAAGAACAAAAGCACTCAAGGTGGCCCCTCGATTACACGCAAAATGGCAAAAAGTGCGGCAAACCTGCAGAAACAGCGCGAAAACAATCAAAACGTAGCGGTAAATCAACGTGATAATCAATCTGAGGGCCCGGAAAATGAAAAATCAGAAACTTTTTTTCATTTTCCGAATTACCCTGGAACCCTTATAAATACTGGCTTTGCGCTCTATCTGTGGTGGCTGCTTCAACGAAAGTTGTAAAAGAATTTTAAAAATCTATTGACCCGCAGTGCGATTCTGATACTTATTTACGTCCCGCAAGGCACTGGCTTCCAGACCGCCGAGCGAGGCGAAGTTCTCTCGGGCGGAAGCACCGCTCCGAAGCTTGAAACTCTATCGGGTCCACTGACCCTACGAGACAAGCCTCGGATGCAAAGGCTCCGCTGATGAAGATTGATATTTGATAGTCTGAATCTGGTTTTTGCAATCGCGAAAATTCAGAACGCAAATAGAAACAAGAAGCAAATTCAGTGAAGACTGAATTGTGCGTTCTTCTGTTGATTTTGATAGTTTAATATTTGACGACACATTCCCAACCTCGTCTCACACGAGGTTGGATTATGGATAGTCGGAATTTTCCGAGAAATCGGATACAAATTCTTTACGGAGAGTTTGATTCTGGCTCAGAACGAACGCTGGCGGCGTGGATAAGACATGCAAGTCAAACGGGACTTACGAGTAGTAATACTTTGTAAGTCTAGTGGCACACGGGTGCGTAACACGTGAGTAATCTGCCGAAAAGTGGGGAATAGCTTGCCGAAAGGCAAATTAATACCGCATGTGGCTACCGGGGACATCCTCGGGACGCTAAAGCCGTAAGGCGCTTTTCGATGAGCTCGCGGCCTATCAGCTAGTTGGTGAGGTAATGGCTCACCAAGGCTTTGACGGGTAGCTGGTCTGAGAGGACGACCAGCCACACTGGAACTGAGACACGGTCCAGACACCTACGGGTGGCAGCAGTCGAGAATTTTTCACAATGGGGGAAACCCTGATGGAGCGACGCCGCGTGGAGGATGAAGGCGTTTTCGTCGTAAACTCCTGTCAAACGGGAACAAGAAAGTGATAGTACCGTTAGAGGAAGGGACGGCTAACTCTGTGCCAGCAGCCGCGGTAATACAGAGGTCCCAAGCGTTGTTCGGATTCATTGGGCGTAAAGGGTGCGTAGGTGGCATGGTAAGTTGAAGGTGAAATCTCGGAGCTCAACTCCGAAACTGCCTTCAATACTGCTGAGCTCGAGGACTGTAGAGGAGAATGGAATTCACGGTGTAGCAGTGAAATGCGTAGATATCGTGAGGAAGACCAGTGGCGAAGGCGATTCTCTGGGCAGTTCCTGACACTGAGGCACGAAGGCTAGGGGAGCAAACGGGATTAGATACCCCGGTAGTCCTAGCAGTAAACGGTGCACGTTTGGTGTGGGAGGATTCGACCCCTTCCGTGCCGGAGCTAACGCGTTAAACGTGCCGCCTGGGAAGTACGGTCGCAAGATTAAAACTCAAAGAAATTGACGGGGGCCCGCACAAGCGGTGGAGTATGTGGCTTAATTCGATGCAACGCGAAGAACCTTACCTGGCC
>JBDNGG010000301.1:0-3768 GCA_041689405.1 Terrimicrobiaceae bacterium
AATGAGTGTTCTTTGCGCCGATCCATTCGCGGATCAGCAATTTTACTCAGGTGGTAACTCAGGGTTTGGGTTCGCTTGGGTTCTTGCATCCCAAGTTTCTCCCTGATTTACAATCATTTGTACATTTTATTCGTAAAAACGCTCCACTGGTTCTCAGCCCCCTCTGCTCCCCATTTTAATGCGTTTGCCCTGGGCCCTTGGGATGCTGATCTGGAAGACAACCACTGTTTCGCAGGAATGGATCGCGAGGCGATTGCAGATGAAAAGCACCGCCAATGTCAGTCAGCTCCTGAGCCGAACTCGTCCGGGCAAGAACAATGAGAAACTTCCGCTCGCGCTTGGTGAATTCATTGCCAATGAGAGTTCGTAGAGTTTGCCGTGAAGCAAACTGTCAAGATTTGCACACTGACCCCAAGTTCTATACCCGCCACCGTCGCCGCAATCCTGCTCCTCGCCGTCCTCCTCGCCATTCTGCCCGTCGGCGAACGCTACGCTCTCGATTGGGTTGCCGCCTATCTGGTCTTCATCTCTGCTCTCACTCTTCCCCATATTCTGGTGGTGGAGTGGATGGGTCGCCGCGAGTCGGCTTCCCTGAGATCATTTAAATAAAAGCGAAAAAGCACGAGGCACAGCAGTTGACGGCGTTATTGTTTTTCCAACGATTCATAGCCGGAGATCACATCGAAGAGCTCCTCGTCGATGCCGCTTTGTCGCAGGCGCAAAAGAGTGAGATAAATAGATATTCTCTGATGAGTGCACCCAGGGCTGCCCGACGAGCGGAGTGATCGCCTGGATGAAATTCGACACGGTGAAGAGTCAGATCGGGTTCAGGCCTGCGTCGGCGAGTCGTGCGTAGCCGCGCTCACCCACAGCCCAAACTTTGGGTTTTCCGGGCAGAGCGGACAGTGTTTTGATCGCGCACTCTGTGACGATGTCGTTGAACTGGCCAACCAAATCCTGGTCCGAGCCGAACACTACGGCCCGTCGAGATAATCGAAAGAGGTTTCACCGAGATAAAATGGGGGAATGGGCACGATCGATCACGATATGGACGGGGGTTTTCGAATTGTTGGTGTGGTGGTTTCGGTTTCTAGGGCTGACGCAGGCGAGTCACAATAAGTACGGGCATTCCTCCACGATGACATTTCGAAGCGTGCGCGCGGAATAATCTGCTCGAGTGGGGTGACCGAGGCCAGGGTGGCGTCAAGCAGCAATCCGTCATAACTCGCTTCTCTCGGCCTTCGGCACTTATTCCGTTTGCCACTTGACGCCACCCTGGCCTCGGTCTCGGTGGATCTCGGGTTCAATGCATACCAGTGGGCATCCGGAGACGCGGATCTTCAAATTCTGATTTCCGCGCCGTTGGGCTCTACGACGGTTGCGCCTTCGCCAATTGGTCCGGTGGGATTTGGACTTTCGAGGTTTTTTTCTTGCCAAGTAAAAGGCTCCGCGGGGCGGAGGGTTCTTGCATGTTGTATTTGCGCAACATGCAATAACTGGCTCCTTCGACGTCAAAAGCCATCCGATCCGCCCGGCGCACACGGCGGGCGGATCGTGTGTTTACATGTATCGCGCTCCGGCTTAGAATCCTCGCTAAAGCCCACTCCGCCAACCCTTGGCGTCTCTCATACTCCGGCTGAATCTCATCTTACACTATGAAAAAGAGAGCCCACATCTACCGAATGGTCACCCCAAAGCACCTCTGCCCGTGGGGCATAAAAGCCTACGATCTTTTGAAACGACACAGTTATATCGTCGAAGACCATCATCTCGAATCGACCGATGCGAACAAAGCTTATAAGGAGGAGCACGGCTATGATGAGACGCCGCAAGTATTTATCGAGGGCGAAAGGGTCGGCAGCTACGACGATTTGCGCGAACACCTCGGCCTTGGACCTGATCCGAAAGAAGGAAAAACATACCAACCGGTTATCGCAATTTTTGCCGTCACTTTTCTCATGGCGCTTACGGCCTGCTGGGCAATGGAAGGAACGCTCGGAATCATCCGCGTGCTGGAGCTCTTCATCGCGATCAGCATGTGTGTTCTCGGCATTCAAAAGCTTCAAAACCTGATGGCATTCGCGACGGGCTTCGTTCAATACGACCTCATCGCGCGACGCTACGTGCCATACTCTTACGTCTATCCTTTTGTCGAAGCAGGCGCGGGAATCTTGATGATAGGCGGTATTCTTACCTGGGTTGCGGCACCCGCCGCACTCATTGTAAGCACCATCGGAGCCATCTCCGTTTTCAAGGCGGTTTACATCGAAAAGCGTGATCTCAACTGCGCCTGCGTGGGCGGCGGCAGCGAAGTTCCGCTCGGCTTTATCTCCCTCACCGAAAACCTCATGATGATGGTAATGGCAATCTGGATGCTGGTGAATAAAATGTAGCCATCAATGCGGATTCATTCAAGTGCGCTGAGGTCGCTCATGCATGCGGCCACGTAACCGGTGGAGGGGTCAGGCGGAGGGTCAGTTCTTGCGTGTTGCATTTGCGCAGTATGCAAGAACTGACCTCTTCGACATCCTTCGATAAGTGGAGAAAGAATTTGATGATCCTGGTGCCGTTCCGATGGAGATGTGCCTCGAGATCCACGATGGAGCGATAGCGATCCAGCCGCGTTCCGGCAGGCGGCGGGTCGTGCACCACAGAAAATCGTGATCCAATTCCTCCGCGCTCGGTTGCTGGAAACTGAAAACCTGGCAGCCCTGCGGATTCACTCCAGACATGACGTGCCTAATCGCTCCATCTTTGCCGGCGGCATCCATCGCCTGAAAAATCAGCAGCAATGCATGGCGATTGGACGCATAGTGCAGGCTTTGCAGGTCGCTCAACTCCTCCACTTGGTTTTCCAGCAGTTTTTTATAGTGCTTCTTCGAATTACAGATCGGCTTCACATTCGTCGGCCACTTCTCGAGCGAAACGGTTTTGCCGGGCGGCACCTGAAAATCCTTGATATTGATTTTTTTATCATGCTTCGGCGGGGTGTTCGTGGTTTGATAAAAGCTTCCCTGTATTGAGGGTTTCGCGCACTTGCGCCAAGCGACTCTCAAACCGGGTTCGGTCGTACGGGGATTCGAGGGTGCGCTCCGCCAGTTCGGCAATCTGATCGGCTTGTTCACCGAGCGCCCGACGGCGGGGAGGGTTGGCAGTCAAACCGGCCAAGGTTTGCAAGCCTTCGAGCATCCGCAACATGACGGTAAGATTGCCTTTGCAACTGCTTTGGATTTCGTCGAAGGATTTCGCCAGCAAGCTTTCGAAGCTCGGCCCCACGGCGATCACGCGCAACTCCCCTTCCTCATGCCGGTAATTTGAAGGAATCCGCCGGACCGCCAGCCGCGCCAGAATCGCGGTCAGATATTCCACACAGGTGGTGGCCGTGGTGGTGTCGTTGATCCCGGGAGAAAGCGCCTTCAATGCGACATCCACAATCTGCCGGATTCCGAAGCCCACGTCCTGATGGACCGTGCGGTAGCGGCTGAGGGTGAAGGCGCAGCGCAGGGTATCAATGACCTTCTCATCCGGCGGCCCATCTACAGCCAGTGAGACCAGAGTAGTGTCCTCGACCACAAACTCTCCGACTGCGTGCTCCATCCGCACCAGGGTTTTGTTTTCCCGGGCGATTCGCAGGAGGATCTCGTTATCCACGCTCTGAATATAGGCACTTTCCTTGGCGGAGATCGCGCACCACTTCCGGACGGACGGAAGATGCGAGGCCGGATCGTCGTCGTCTTCCGCCGGGCCGTGGCCCAGGCGTTCCGGAAA